>JAGQPO010000030.1 GCA_020426665.1 Planctomycetales bacterium | reverse complement strand
AACCGGTTCGGACCGTCCGCGCGCCCGATGCGGTGCCCTGGCGTGAAAGCCCGGGGGAATTGAAGGACGCGTTCATTCCGCCCGCTGTCCCACCACCAGCGGTTCCCAACGGGTCGCCGTGCAAGTATTCGCTTTTGCTGCGCCGATCCGTGATCGATGCCGCGTCCATCGCCATTGTCAAATGATCTTCGGTCGCCCCGGCTGGCAACGGTGATGCGATGGGGCCGTCGGCCGTCTGGATTTGATGTACGAATTGAAGTGAAAACCCAGCGATTTCGATTTTGTCCCCGTCGGCAAGTTTTACGGGGCCGGCAATCTTTTTCCCTCCGACGATCGTCCCGTTTCGGCTGCCCAGGTCTTCGATCATCCAACCGTCGGCGGTCGACCAAACCCGAGCGTGCTGGCGGCTGGCCCTTTCGCTGCGTATCGCAATGTCATTGGAACTGGAGCGTCCCAGGATCACCTCTGACGGCGCGGTCAGGCGAAAGACGTCGCTCCAGCGGCCTGCGGATTGGAGCACCAGGTACGCCCCCGTCACTCCAGCGACTGGCGCCGTGCCGTCGCCCGTTCCCGACGGATCCCCCGCCAGCGGCAGACCACTGGCCCCGGAATCGTCCGGATGGGGTGGCAATGTCAGGCTGCTATCGCTCAATGTGCTCTTTCTCCCGGAAATGACGAGTTTTCGAAGACGAGTGCTCAGCCAGTCCCGAAGAGTGGCAAAGCAGACCGTTAGTTTAACAGATCGCCCGGTCGAACTTGCGACTACAACGGGTGGCAACTATTCTCTACAGCAGTCTCGGACGCCTCCATACCGATCTTCTCCGCCCCACGGTGACGCACTTTGCCAAGCCCCCCGGCGTCAAGTTAAAAAAATTCCATTCGGAGTACTTTCTCGATGAAACTGAGCAAAGCTCGATTCATGATCGCAATCGCGATGGGCTATGTCGTTACGCTGGCGACGATTTCCATCGCAGGATTCACCGGCGGCGGAAACCGTGTCGGTGGCGTCTCGATTGATGCGGCAGGCGTCGTGCGTTCAGCGACGGTCCAGGAAAACCAGGAACTGGTCAACCTGCTTCGCAATGAGGTTACCGCGCCGGTTGGCGATTTGGCCGCCGCGGCCGAACTGCGGATGGTTTCGCTGGCGGGACTTCAGGACGCTGTCATTTCGGTCCGACAAAACGGCGGTCGATTGCCCGCGGAAATTCGTTATCTGGCCGGTTTAACAGGGATTGATTACGTCGTTGTCGACAAAGAAAACAACGATCTGATTTTGGCCGGACCCGCAGAACCTTGGACATTGTCGGAAACCGGCAGCGTCGTTGGTACCGAAACCGGTGCTGCAATTCTGCAATTGGAAGATCTGGTGATCGCCCTTCGCAACGTAGAAAACGCCCGCGCCCAAGGCATCAGTTGCTCGATCGAACCAACCGCCGAAGGCCGCCAACGCTTGGACGCATTTTTGAAGCGGATGCAGCTTCGTCCCGGTCAAAGCCCAGCCGTCTATGAAGCTGGAATGAAACAAGCGTTTGGCCCGCAACAAATCAAGCTGACCGGCATCCCCGCGTCAAGCCGTTACGCATGCACGCTGGTCGCCGCGGATTACCAAATGAAACGGCTGGCGATGGCGATCGAAGATTCACCGGTCAAAGGCTTACCCAGCTACCTGCAACTCTCTCGCAACAGCTCACACACCGGCAACATGAATCCCCGCTGGTGGATGGAATGCGTTTACGACAGCCTGACGCGTAACGAAGCCGGAACGGTTTGGAAACTGACCGGACAAGGCATCAAGACGATGACCGAACAGGATGCGATTGCGGCAGACGGCACAGCCAAAGGCACCAAACAATCGGACAAGTTTGCTGAAACCTGGGCAGCAAAAATGACCGAGCAATTTGAACAGCTGGCCAAAGCGATGCCCGTGTTCGGAGATCTACAGAACCTGATGGACTTGACCGTCGCATCAACATTGATCGTTCAGGAGCAGCTGGAGAACCGTTCCGGCTTGGATCTTGCCATCCTTCGTGATCACGAAGTGCTTGCCCCACCTACGCTCGATGCCCCTCAAACGATCTCTCCGGAATGCAGCTTCATCAAAGGCCGTGGCGGCTGGGTTGTAACCGCGTCCGGCGGTGTTTCAATCAATGCCTTCCAAGTCGTTCACGACCAACAGGTTGATTCCACATTGACGGACAAGATCGCGTCAAACCGATCAACGTCGTGGTGGTGGAATAAGTAGTCTGTTCCGCATTTCCGGCCGGCGGCACTCGCCGGCGTTCGTAGCGGAAGTCGTCAAGACTTTCGACGATACCTGGTTTCGATCGAAACTCCTGACGAGTTCCGCTACTGAGCTATCAGAAAACGCAACTTCTAAAAGCACGTTGTCTTTGATCACGGAGTGATCAAAGACCATTCACGCCACGTCGCCCAGGTCCAGACGTTTTCCGTAACGTCGCATCAACTGCTTCCGTAACGCTTCCCATTTCGCGTCGGACAGTTCAGGATCGTCATCGATCGTCATCTGGGCGATCTCGCGGGCAACGCCCAGCACGTTAAAATCTTCGATCACGTTTGCGATTCGCATCGGCGGCATGCCGCTTTGACGAGCACCCAGAACGTCACCGGGTCCGCGGAGTTTGAAGTCCGCCTCGGCCAAGTCAAATCCGTCATCGGTATTTTCAAAAATCACCAGTCGTTCAAACTCCTCCGGCGACTGCGTGCCGTCGGTAAAGACACAGATGTGACCTGTGTGATTGCCACGCGAGACACGACCGCGAAGTTGATGCAACTGTGCAAGGCCGAATCGCTGGGCGCCTAAAATCGTCATCACGGTTGCATTGGGCACATCAATTCCGACTTCGATCACAGTGGTACTGACCAGCACATCGATTTCACCGTCGGCGAACGCTTCCATGACAGACTGTTTTTCATCACTCGAAAGACGTCCATGCAGCAGTCCAACCTGGTATTCGGAAAAGGTCTCGGTTTTCAATTCCTGGAAGACCGATTCGACCGAGGAAATATCTTCGTCGATGTCCGAGGCCGATTCCGAATCAACGCAATTTGTATCATCGCAATCCGAATCGGTAGACTCCGACGAATCCTCGAAGTCGGTCGGCTTGGATCCCGACCGGACCTGAGACGGCGAATCGACGCGCGGTGCGACAACAAATGCTTGTCGACCTTCGGCAAGTTGCTCCTTGACGAACGACCACCACCGTGAACGCCATTCCGGACGTCCCAAATACGTTTTGACGACGCCCCGTCCCGGCGGCTTTTCTCGCAGGGTTGTTAATTCGACATCACCGAAAATCGTCATCGCAACCGATCTCGGAATCGGAGTCGCACTCATGACTAAATAATGTGGATCGACGCCTCCGCTGCGTAATCGCACTCGTTGGCGAACCCCAAACTTGTGCTGCTCGTCGATCACGCACAATCCCAGGCTGTGGAACTCCACGCCGAACAACAATGCTTGCGTACCGACAACAAGGTCAATCTTGCCCGATGCAACGCCAGCTAAGGTCTCGCGACGCTGTGCGGCAGTTAACGATCCGCACAACAATCCGATTCGCACACGGCTGTCGGCCAACACACGAGAAAGCGTTTGGAAGTGCTGGCGCGCCAGCACTTCCGTCGGTGCCATCAAGACGGCCTGGTGTGAATGGGCAACGGCCAACATCATCGCATAGATGGCGACAACCGTTTTGCCGCTTCCCACGTCACCTTGCAGTAATCGATTCATCGGGAACTGGCGCGCCATGTCTTTCCCGATCTGCTTCATCGCAGCCTTTTGATCACCGGTCAACTCGAACGGGAATCGATTGGTAATGCGCGCGTCTAACATCGCCGAGGCGGGCAGGGCGATGGATTTTAGATCCGTCGTCAATTTTCGACGACGCATCGCCAAGGCCAATTGCATCACCAGCAATTCTTGAAACACAAATCGGGTGCGTGCCGCGTCCAGGTCGTGTTTGTCATACGGTTGATGAATGCTGCGGATTGCCGTGCAAATTTCAGGCAACGGAATTCGCAAATCGATTCCCGCATCGCGCAGCGCCGCGGTCGCCTGGTCACGCAAGTCAACCGGCAAGACCTCCGTCAGCGAGCCCGCGAGCGAATCGACGGCGGTTGCCACGAAACGACGCATCTCATTTTGCTTGACTCCATCGGTGAGTGGATAAATCGGCAAGATCTTGGGTTTTTCGATTTCGCCATCGTCGTCAAGAAACGTGACTTTCGGATGCACGAACTCCCAACGCAATCCGACCAGCTTCGGTGCACCGCTGATCATCACGCGACGGTCAAACGTGATTTGTTCGGCCCGGAACGGTTGGTTGAAAAAGACGATCCGAACTGCGCCAGTATCGTTTTCGACCACGGCGCCAAAGATCGAACGCCCGGGCGTCCGCGAGACAATTTCCGCATCAACGACGGTCCCCACTAACGACGCCGGCCGGCCTTCGCGTAATTGATCGATACGAGCCGGAGGCGCTGGAAATTCATAGTCGCGAGGAAAACAAAACAGCAAGTCACCGGCGGTTCGCAATCCGATCTTGGCCAGCAAACCGGCACGTGTTGCCCCAACACCTGGCAGGAATTGAGCCGGTGTGGCGAGAGTCGTTTGTGTGCTGGCGTCCGTCATAGATTTCAATATACCGAAACGATAATCGCACCTGGCGATTGCGACCGCCACACCGACCGCGCAAACTGGGTTCGGCGCTGAACGAGGGCGCTGGCGGAAAAGACATTCGACGTTCTCCGGCCAGTCCTAACCCTATCGATACTCCGAGGCACGTCAAGCGATGTCAGAGACCGACAAGGCCGAGTCCGAAGAACTGGCCGTTCTTGAGTGCGATTTAGTAGATGCAGACGATTCTCCCGAATCGGAAACCGGGTCTGAGCCTGTCAGCACTGCGGTTGACCCGGCAGTTGTCAATCGGGTCGCATGGCGATACACGCTGGGTACCGCGATCGCTATTCTGCTGCTTGGCGTCACAATCAATTGGCCGCTGAAGTACGTGGAAAAGTCAACATCGAACACCCCTAGACTTTTCTCGGACTACCAACAAATCGAAACGGACCTGCCCATCATGGCCGGCTGGCCATATCGGTACCAGATACGTTACGAAGCGACCGAAAACTTACCTGTGTTAAAAGTTTTCTCCGCTTCCGCACTGATGCGAAATGTCGGCTTGATTCTGCTGTTGATGGCAATCGTGTGCTTTTATGTCTATCGACGGTGTGTTTCCCAACCTGCTCAATCTGCCAAACGATTCCGCATTTCGATCGGCGACCTCCTTGTGCTGACGGTATTGGTGGCAATCCCTTTTGGCTTCTGGCAATGGTTGGTTCGGTCAAACAAGCAAACTCAGCAAGTCGCCGCGCTACTGTCGCGAAACGACTGCTTTGTCGGCCAGTCGTCGTGGATTCCTGCGGTGTTGGCCGAGCGTCTCCCCGCAAGTGTCATGTCGAAACTGCGTACTATACGTGAAGTCCGCATGGAAAATCCGCAGGACGAGACGGTTACATTGGCAGCGACCGTCCCGACGTTAGTTAGCTTTCGTGTCGGTGGAGGCTCTTACGACCTGAGCGATTTGAAGCCATTGGGACAATGCGTCCACCTGCGTGACTTGCGGATTTCGGGACGCGCAATCGATGCCGAAACGGTCCGCTTGATTGCCTCTATGAACCGCTTGAAAACGTTGAATCTGATGCGAACCAACGTGACCACCGACGCAGTCCAAGCGTTAGGCGATTTAGCCGACTTGCGGTACTTGCATTTAATGCACACCGACGTTGATTTGGCGTCGCTGGGATCACCGGGTTGGTCCGATACCATTGAAATGTTGACGTTGCCGCACCCGGATACCGGCGAATCGGCCGAAATCAACATCGAAGGCTGGCCGAATTTATCGACGATCTCGATCACTGAATACGATACGCAACTTAATTCGAAACCGATGAAAGTTCGGTTGGCGGATTTGCCAAAGCTAAAGTTCGTCGAATTGGATCAATTTCAAAAGTTTGATTTGCAATTGTCAAACCTGCCGTCCTTAACTTCGCTGGTTGGTCGCTTGCTTTCCTGGGAAGCGCGACTGCCTCGCGGGGGCGCCGTACCGGGATCGACTTGGCTGGAACGGTTCGACGGAAAGGGGCTGCCAAAACTAGAGGATTTCAAATTCTTTTGCGTCGATCTGAAATCGTTCTCACTACAAGGCCCCACGAAGATTTCCAGCTTGGGCATCGGCGTCTACTATCGATCACTTGATCAAGCACGCCAAGCCAGCCCCTACGAAAGAAAGTTGTCGCAAGAGTCGGCAACCGCACTAATCGAAGGCCTCGGACGCAGCACCGGTCCCCCGGAAGTGGATTTGGATGCCGTCCCGCTCGCCGGCGTCGATTTGGCCCCTTTGGCAAACAATCAACATCTAATGAAACTGCTTTTGGCATCATCGGGTACAAAAATCGACCAATGGCGCGGCTTCGAATCAATGAAGTGGTTGACCCACTTAAGACTCTCTGGCAACGAAATTGATTCCAATGGAATTCGCTGGGTTCTGAAATCATTCCCCAATTTGGAAACATTGGAATACGGTGTCGATCCGATGGCGATGATGCAAAGAAACATGGGAAGCATCACCTTCACATTGAACGAGGGGGACCAGCGACTCGAGCTTGTCGGGCACCCGAACTTGAAAACAATCAAGCGTGAAGGCAGCCAATTCTCATTCGGCCAATCGGTCAAAATCGTAGACATGCCAAAGCTGGAAATGGAGGTCCAGGTTGATTGGCCGGAAACGTTCGAGATTCGCAACTCACCGATGTTGAATGGCATCTCAGTCTCCGGACCGCTTCCTCCTAATGCATGGATCGACCAACAATCGAACCTAAAATTCCTTGCCGTCGGTGGCCCTAACGTAAATGATTCGTTTGCCGAAGCGATTCTGGGATGCCAGAACCTTGAGACTTTAACGTTGGCGTACCCGAGTGTGTCAACCGAAGTCCTCGCGAAACTGCCGCTGTCAAAAGTGTCTGCCATCTTTTTGCCGGGATGTGCGATCGACGACAAGATTGTCCAGCAGTGGCCCGCACTTGAATCCGTCGTCCATTTGAACTTGGCGGATACAGAGATTACCGCGGCCAGTTTGCCAAAACTGCTTGCCGCAGATTCGCTACGGACATTGACGTTGGATCGCTGCCCGATCAAGCAAAGTGACTTGGCGTTATCAGGTGAAAAGTCGGCGATTACGGAATTGTCGGTCGCCGGGATCGGTATCCCGGCCGACACATTAAAAAAACTTTTGAACGCGAATGAGTTGCGTGCACTCAATTTGTCGGACCTGGAAGTGACCGACGAGGTCATGAGTGTGATTGCCAACAACGGCAGCTCCCTCCAGCATTTGACACTTCACAACGCGAAATTCGACGGCAAACTGCTTGCCGCCGCTGCGAACCGGCATCGAAACATGTCGGTCGACATCGGCGACAGCTACATCGATACGGAAATTCAGATTGCGTTTCTGAACGCTAGACGATTGAAAACCAGGGACGAGTGGCGCGAGCAAGTTTTATACGAACAGCAAATTCGCCAGCAAAGTCAGCCCACCGTCTATTCGATGGGAACGGCAAGGTACGAATACAAGACGCCAGGAATCATTAACGTCGACGACTTTGCCAGCGGCGGAGCGTACTCGCCCGAATCACTCGCCGAAATGGGCTCCGGTGGGCCGATGGTGATGGGCGGACCTTCGGCGATTCGTGTCGGCACCGGAGGACCGACACCAACGGGAAACCAATCCGGAAGTTGGTTGGGCGGAGTGATTGGAAGTTTGTTTGGCGGGACAACTGTTGACGAAGAAGTCGTCATGGAAGAACAGATGGTCGTCGAAGAAACGGTACCGCAAGATTACATCCCGCCGACTGAAGCGGGTAATGTTGAAGAAGAAACCGAAGAAGCATCAATCGATCAAGGCACGACGCCTGGCAATGTGGAAGACCCAAAATGAAGCCCACCAAAAATTGCTATATCTGTCATCGTCAGCGCTGGAGCCGACACGTCGTGTCGTTGGTATTGTTGTTGACGTTGTCGGTTTTCGCCGGGTGCGACCAACCCATCTACAATGCGCTGAACCAACCACTGCCGAATGCTGAAATCGAAATGGCGTCGGCAAATGAACAAAGGCATAACTGGCCGGTTCGCGATAATTTTTTCACTGTTGCAAAGCCGCCACCGCTTGCCTATCTGACGTCGTACGGTGAACCAATCACTACGCCGCCCCTGGAATTGCCCGACGATTCATTCTGGAATTCGGTTCAAATGTCCGATGAGGTCCGACCCTATATCGAAGACCTGTTTTTACCTTTGCCGACGGAACCTCATTGGGTCGGAACCATTTCTAAGGCTGAATTTGCGGGCCCTCAAGCCTTTGACATGTCCATCGATGGGAAACGTTTGGTTACCGTCAACGATGGTCAATTTGCACTTTTCCAAACGTCGAATGGAAAACGAATCGGTCGCAGAGATTTACCGGGCGACTGGAAAAGCGGCCCGCCGAACGCAGTACGGTTTGCTCCCAAGACCAATGACTTTCTTGTCGCATCAAGCAAAAAGGTTTGCCGGATTAGCAGCAAGGATGGTTCGCTGATTGGCGAGATCGAAGGGCCGGGCGAGCCGATCAAAAAGTGGCTGGTCGCAGACGACGAATCATACATGGTCATGTTGACGGAATCGGGCCGACTATTTGCCGGTGACGGTGCGCTGCAGTCTTTGGGGCCTCTGAAGTTGATTGCAACCGACGACGACGCAACGTTTGATGATTTCGGCATGAGTCTCGATGGCGTCCGTTTGCTGGTTACCGTGGGCAAGCAACCGCGCACCTACCTTCAAGAAGGCGGCAAAATCGTCGATTTCATTGAACATTCCCACATTGCGCTCTCGGAGTCGCCAGTCATTTCTTCCGGCCTGCGTGACGACTTTTGGGCGACCACCGCGACGGTGTTTTTCACTCACGCGGAGAAAGGCCCCAACAGCAACGCAGAGTTTGACCCGAACAGCTTGGTGACCCAGAAAATTGCAATGGCCCCGCAGCGCGAGTCCGGCACGGTCGAAATGTTCTGGAGAATTGCCCATTTACGACCGATCCGGAATCGCCCAGGGGAAGGCGGTGAGTGGGCAATGGCGATCAGCCAACGACCGGTTGACGGCAAATTGCAGTGGGTCGTACACGACATCAACCTGACGAATCGTCGGAATTCGGTGGCATTGCCGATCGGCGGCCCTGCAACTCGGTTTATTACCGGTCGTTGGGGCACCAACCTGGCAATCGCCAATGACGACAACATTCGCTTGGTCGACTGGAAATTCTGGCGAACGCGGTTTTGCAACGCCGGTCGATACACATCATCTAATTTGTTTAACACCGGAGATCTGAAAAACTATGAACAGCTTTGCAGTATTTTGCACGAGAAAGAATGGTGGACCTTGATTGGAAGCAGCGAAGACGTTTTGGCAGAAATCGTCGACCATGCCGCCGAGCGCTGGCGTTGGTTGGTCATGCGAAGGGACGTAGACGGCGGCGCGATGGACGCCGAATTAAATGCCTCACTTGATCGTTACGAGGCGTGGTTCCAGAAAGGCAGCTTTTGGGCCCGAACCACGCATGCACATCGATTGCACCTTCAAGCTTGGGCGGCACGCGAGGGAAATGACGAACAAGGTGGGGATTCGTGGAGCCGCTATGCCGATTTGCGAAGGCAGGCGGCAAGTGAATTCGAGGCTTTGATGCAGCAAGATCGCCCCGCGGCCGTGACAATTGCCCGGCACCTGGGATGTTTCCTGGAATCCAGTGATGACATGGACGTTGCGGACAAGATCTGCCGACGATCCGTCGAACTTTACCCGCGAACACTTCTCGTCGCGAGTGGGATGGCCTTCAAAATGTTGCCCCGGTGGCACGGGGAAGCCGGCGATTGCCTGAGCTTTGCCAAGTCGCACGCACAATTGTTCGCCCCACCTCTGGCAGGCCTGCTCTACGCCAACTTGATTGGCAATTTCACCTACTACTTGGGAAACAGCGCCTACCATTTCAGCGCGATCGACACCCAATTGTTAAATCAAGGTTTGGACCATTACATGCAATCAGGTGCATACCCGGAACGATGGTTCCTACGAAATCAAATGCTGTATCAGATCCTTGGAACGGAAGACGAGCGTGCGGAAAAAATGAACCGCTACCTACTGCAAACGCGCGCGACAATGCCTCCGGACGTGACGCTGTTTGCGAATCGAAATCTTTATAATAACCAAACAGAGTGGCGTCGCTTGCGCGATGAAGCTGGTCAGTAGTCGAAACTCTTGACGAGTGCCGCTTCCGTAAAATCGAATCGGACGAAACTCTAAAGATTCGCTTGACCTTTGATGGTGCGCTGAGCGACTTCCCAGGCGCCTTTCAGATGTTCCCCATAGGCGATCGGGTCCAGCAAAACAGTTGCGTGTTCTTTGGCAACCGACAACTCAATCATCCACCCCGCTCCGTACGGGTCCGCGTTGATCAACGATGGGTCGCCCAGCACCTGTTCATTAATCGAAACCAGCGTTCCGGCCAGCGGCGAATATAAATCGCTCTCGGCCTTCTTACTTTCAATTGATCCGATCATCTGGCGACTTTGCAGTTCCACCGGCGGTTCGGCTTCCCAATCCAGGAAGTAAACGTCCTGTAATAAACGCACCGCGTAAGCGGACAAACCGAAACGCCACGTCGCGATGGTTGCAACCGAATCCGCATCGACGCGTTTTGCCCACATGTGGTTCTTTGCGTAATGACGGTCCAACGGAAACGTGGCTTCGAATTCACCCATCGCAAAGGTGAAAGATTCGGGGCTACGTGTATCGGACATTCTGGTGTTCCGGTTCAAAGAAGACGGGCAACATCGCGTCGACGCGAAGCAAACCGTATCGTGTCAATTCAATTCGCCCCTCGCCGATGGTCGCCCAACCGTCTTCGACATATTTGTCCCATTCGCTTTGCCAACGATGCAAAATGTCGACGCCGAATTTGTCTTGAAAGTAACTCAGTTCCAGATAGCCCAGCTTCAGCATCAAAACCATTTCGCGAATCAACCGCTGGTGGTCGGTCGGAACATACCCACGGCCCAGAGGCAGCGAACCGGATTCGATGGTTGACAAATACTGTTCCAACTCGGCGACGTTTTGATAATGAACGCCGCTGACGTGCCCGAAACTGGCGATGCCGGTAGCCAACAAATCGGCGCCTTTGAACAGGTTATCGCGGTACGAAAAATTAACTTTCGTCGGGTCTTTCACGACCGTGTAAGCGCTGCTGACACTGTATCCGGCGTCCAAGAACTCATTGAACGCGTAATCGACCCATGCGCGTTTGGTGGCCCAGTCGGCGATGGGGTTGGCTGTATGATTTTCCAAGATGTCCTTGCTGATCACGGTATTAAACGGCAATTCCATCTGATAGATCGTGACGCTTTCGGGCGACATGTCGATCGCCTGGCGAATGTTGTCTTTCCAGTTGTCCCATGTTTCGCCGACCATCCCCGAGATCAGGTCGATGTTCACATTGGGAAACTCGGCCTCGGCGATCCATTCCCACGCGCGAAAGACCTGTTTCGAAAGGTGGGCGCGGCCATTTTCCTCCAGCACCTTGTCGGAAAAATTTTCAACGCCCAAGCTGATTCTGGTGACCCCCATTTGCTCGCGAAGCGTCTTGACCTTCGTTTCACTCAACGTGCCCGGCTCACATTCAAACGTGACCTCTTCGGCACCGTCCCACGTGATGTGCTCGCGCAACCGCCCGGCGAGTTTGGTCAACTGTTTCGGCGAAAGAAAACTGGGTGTCCCGCCGCCGAAATAAACAAATCGGAACGGTCGGTTCTTCATCACGGCCAGCTCGCTGACCATCGATATTTCGCTACAAAGCGCGTCGACATAACGCTGGACTTCGGGCGCTGTGACGTCGGTAAAAACCTTGAAATAACAGAATTTGCAGCGTTTCCGGCAAAACGGAATGTGCAAATACAGCCCCAGTGGCGTCGTCTCCTTCGGGGGGCCGTTCAACGCAGCGCGAACATCGTCCAGGTAATCCTTTTTCCACTGACTGTAAGGTGGATAATTTGAAATGAAGTAGCTGCCGACTTCGGTTTTCGAATCACTGGCGGCGGACGACATGGGCAAATGGCTTCAATCGCGGAAGAATCGGTCGGTAACACTTCGACCATTGTAGCCGCTGGACAGCCCGGAAGTCATCCGCGAATCACATCGATGGTGCGATTGATGTCATCCGGAAGAGGGGCTTCAAAAGTCATCATCTGGCCGCTTTGCGGATGTCGCAGTGTCAATCGTCGGGCATGCAACGCTTGACGGCTCAATATTTCGGGGCTGCCATCGATCGCGCCCTTGCCGAGCAGCCACGACTGCGTCGCTACCGCATGCCCCGCATACAGCCGGTCACACAGGACGGGACATCCGATGTGCGCCATGTGGACGCGAATCTGGTGCGTTCGACCGGTTTTGGGCTTCACACAAACCAACGTGAACCGTCCGATCCGATCGACGACTTCGTAAAACGTGCTCGCCGGCTTGGTCGTGATGTGATTCTCTCGGATCGCCATCTTGTCACGCTGGTAGGGATGTCGCCCGATCGGTTCGTCGATCACGTCCCGGTCGCGGTCGATTTTGCCCACAACAATCGCAAAGTACTCCTTTTCGACGTCACGATCATGCCATTGTTCGGCAAGAGCCATGTGAACTGCGTTCGTTTTGGCCACCACAATCACACCGCTGGTGTCCCTGTCCAGCCGATGGACGATCCCAGGGCGGGTCGGTCCGCCAACATCCGAAAGCGATTGGAAGCGGTGCGCCAGCGCGCTGGTCAATGTTCCTTTCCAATTCCCTCGCGCGGGATGCACCACCATACCGGGAGGCTTATTGACGACAACAAATCCGTCGTCTTCATACAGTAAATCCAGCGCAATGTTTTCCGGAACGACCTCGTCCGAAAATTGATCGGGGACCCGAAACCGAATCGACTGTCCTGATTTGATTCGAAAACTCGGACGGACCCGCTTTCCGTCGACCTCGGCCTGGTCGTCCTGAACCGCTTGTCGAATTTGACTGCGACTGTATCCGTCGCATGCACCGGTCAGAAACAAGTCGATTCGTTGACCGCCGGCGCCCTCGGGGACAACGAAATCGCGATAAACAGCGTCGCCTTGATCAGAGTAAGGCGATGGTTGGTCCAGCGAATGATCGGCTGAGGATTTATCAGAACTCATCAATGGGAATCGCAAAAACACCAGCGCCCACCCGAGTCGGCCAGGAACGAATGATCAACAGCCGTATGAAGCACCTCCGCGAGCCTATTCTGGTGAAGTCGTCGAAGCATTACTCCGCACTAGACTGATCACCGGCCGTTGTTTTTTCTTCTGTCGAAGCTTCCGCAGCGGAGGGATCGGATGATACCGGTTCGGCGTCGGCTTTCGGCTCGCCGGCAGCTGATTCACCGACCGATTTATCGGAGGATTCGCTTGCAGCAGGTTCAGTTGTCGTTTCGGGCAATTCAAGTCCGCCTTCGATCGTTCCAGCGGGTTCCTCGCTGGCTTTCATTTCGTCGCCCAAATTCAGGCTCGGCAATTCCAAATCGGGCAGATCCGGCAAAGACGACGCGCCAGGCAACTCTGGTGGCAATGACGGATCGGCGGGAGAAAAATCTTGTTCGGAGAACCAGGCAAGAAAATCGGAGGTATCCGGATCGGACAATCGATCGATACGTTCCTCGGCGACCTCGACCATTTCCTTCGACTCGTTGGCCTCGACGACGCGTTTATAGGCTGCGATGGCGTCGTCAGTTTCGCCCAACGATTCAGCGGCCAGCGCTAGACCGTAACTTGCACGCGAAACCAGCAATGCTTCGTCGGTTGCAGCCCGCGCGTCGATGAACTGGTTTTTGGCTTCCGACAGCAACGTTTCCGCTTCGTCACGATCCTGGTACAGCGCGTCGATTCCTTGTGCCAACTTGTCGTTGGCCTGAAAAAGTATCGACCAGGCCGCGGCAGGCGTGTTCGGATACTTAGTCGCGACATCGGGATCGGACACCAGCAAAGACAACGTCGCATCACTACGTTTCGCGGTTTGGCCGCTGGAGTACCAACCGATTCCGATAAACGCCACAACGATGGCAACGACGGCAGCCAAAATAAGCTTCGAATAGGGCTCAATAGTCTTGAAGAAACCCGCCAAGTTCTCGGCGACGATGTTCTGTTCCAGCTGTGCCTGGCGATCTTTCATGGGTCGTTTTTCCAGCGTTCCCAGACTTCTTGGAAGCGGGTGGCGGACGGTTATTGGGATTGGGGGCAAATGTGACGGCGGGAATGCAATTGTCGCGCCTAAGAAAGCAAACGGAAGTATAGGAGCGAGAAAAACTTATCGTCAATAGAAGGCAAAAACCCCCAGACCGCCCCAACGCCCCAGTGCATCGCCCAATTTAAATTTTGGGGCCATCCGAAGCCGAGGAAAAAGCTCCGGGCGCAATTGACCAGCACTCGTGCGCGGCAACCTTTGATTTCAGGGTCGGGGACCGTAGCGGAAGTCGTCAAG
>JAGQPO010001187.1 GCA_020426665.1 Planctomycetales bacterium | reverse complement strand
GTGATTGACATCTGATGCCAAACCCCGCCAGTGATCCGGCTAGTCACCCTCCGGATGGAGCATTGGGAATTCGAGACGAACGGTATTTTTGGGGGGCTGAATACGTTCGTCGAATGCATGATGAACTGGGGCATGACGTCTGTCGAAAACTCGCCATTTTTGAATTGCCCGAGGGGTTTGTTTTGTCGGTTGTGGTGCCGGTTTTCAATGAGAGCGGGACGGTCAGCTCGGTCGTTGATCGCTTGCGTGCAACCGGATTGCCGATGCAGATCATTTTGATCGATGATGGCAGCAAGGATGGAACGTTCCAGGCGATGTCGAGCCTGGCTGGCGCCAAAGATGTGACGCTGATTCAGCACACGAAGAATCTGGGGAAGGGGGCCGCAATTCGAAGCGGTTTTGCCAAAGCGACCGGAGACATCGTTGTGATCCAGGACGCCGATCGGGAGTACGATCCTTCCGATTTTCGCTATCTGTTGCAGCCTTTGATCGCCGGCGAAGCTGACGTCGCGTACGGAACGCGTTACGGACACTACGACCGCCAACTTTCCCCATGGTGGCACCAGACGGTCAACGGGTTCATCACGATGTTGGCCAGTATCGCGATCGGGATTCGGTTGAGCGACGTGGAGACGTGTTACAAAATGGTTCCGCGCGAGCATTTATCGAGAATCCTGCCGGCCCTGCGGGAGAACCGATTTGGCATCGAAATTGAATTGACGGCTCGCTTGGCCCGCCAGGGATTACGTTTTACCGAGCGGCCGATTCGGTATCAGCACCGCTGGTACGACGAAGGAAAAAAGATCGGCTGGCTGGACGGGGTTCGGGCACTTTGGTGCATTGCTAAGTACGGGCTCTTTCGGCGCTAGTGCTCCGCCACAATTAAGAATCAGGATTCAAGCCGTAGCGGAAGTCGTCACGACTTTCGAGGATTCCTGACCCCGGCCGAAACTCTTGACGAGTCCCGCTACCCCACAATTAAATTTGGACGAAGCACTGGCTACCCGCGACAGTGTCTAGCTACCCGCGACAGTGTTGGGTGCCGGGGCGGGGCCGTGTGCTCGGTCAGAGACGGGATGTCGAATCACGTTTTCGAGCGTTTCGAATTTCCATTTTGTTCGTTTTTTGGGGAATCCCCTCCGCGCGAGAATTGTGGTTAAAATCAGGGTCCTGCAAAACGGCAGCTGCGTGGGCACGCGGCGCCGCCAAATCCTACCGAACGGTCCTACCATGCCTCTTGATCACCACTTTCGATTTGTGTCTCGTCGCATCGGACGCGTCGCCCCACTCGCCAACGTCCTGGTTGCCGGAATGGTTGCCTTGATGACTGCTTCGATTTCGTCACAGAATGCGACGGCGGAGAATTGGCCTGGGTTTCATGGTCTTGATCAGGCCGGTGTGTTACCCAACGCAAAACTGCCCGACGGATTCGAGAAGCAAGACTATCGATGGAAGATTGATCTAAAGACACGTGACGTCGGGTCGATGGCGATTCAAGACGGGCGAGTGTTTCTGCTTGCGATGGCTCCCGAAAGTCCGGCGATCCGATTGATGGCGATCGACTTGGAATCAGGCAAGGAAATTTGGACGCGTGAATTTCCCCAAGCAAAAAATCATTTGCACAACCGCAACACGCTGGCGTCTAGCACGCCTGCGACTGACGACAAGTACGTTTATATCGCACACAGCGATCGCGAACATACTTGGCTGAGGTGTCTGGACCATGACGGAAACGATGTTTGGCAACGTGATTTCGGGATTGCCCAAAGCCAACACGGATTCGGAACTTCACCGGCGGTCCATGGTGATATGTTGTTACTGAATTTCTCCCAACAGGCCGAACGCGTCACCAGCGGGGAGCCGGGCGTCAGTCGCGTGATTGCGATGAACCGATCGACCGGTGAAACCATTTGGGAAACCCCGCTAACAACGACGCGGGTCTGTTACGGCGTGCCGGTCGTGCGCGATGGCAAAGTGTTTGGCGCCAACACGGGTGATGGTGTTTATGCGCTGTCATTGGAAACCGGCAAGATGCTTTGGAAATTACCCGTGTTCTCCATGCGCTGCGTCAGCACTCCGATTGTCGTCGGCGATCTAGCGATCGGATCCAGCGGCAGTGGTGGCGGAGGAAACCACATGGTCGCCGTCCGAATTCCCAGCGATGATTCGGCAGAACCCAGTGAGGCATACCGAATTGAGCGGGCGGCTCCCTACGTCCCCACGTCTGTGGTGCATGACGGATCGATGTTCGTTGTTGATGACAAGGGGATCGCGTCATGCTTTGATGTCGCGACCGGCAACGTGTATTGGACCAATAAACGCATGGGCGGTGATGTTGGCGCTTCTCCCATCCTGCTTGGCGACAAGGTGCTGACGATCACGCTTGACGGCGAGGCGACAGTGTTTCGAGCATCGCGTGAATTTGAGAAATTGAGTCAAATCGACCTCGGTGGCCCGGTCGGATCTACCCCAGCCTATGCCGATGGCAAGCTGCTAATTCGCGTCGGGACCGAACTGCGCTGCCTGTAACAAGTGCCCGATCGTCGTTGATCGCTCCGCGATCAAAACGCCGTAGCCCTTTGTTCCCTTTAGATTTTTGGGTTAGGAACGTAGCGGAAGTCGTCAAGAC
>JAGQPO010001186.1 GCA_020426665.1 Planctomycetales bacterium | reverse complement strand
ACCGACCTTCAACGGGCCATATTTTCAATTCCGCCGCAGTTCAAGGGATCGGTCGCGCGGTTGAGTTTGAGAATTGACGGCGTTCCCGTCAGCGGCGGAGCCGGCATCGCTATCGATGACCTGGAATTCCGCGCCGGTGCGCTTCAAGGAGACGTCGTGCCGTTTTCATTGCGTGATGCAAATCCTGGTGGAACTGAATTCGCGTTCTTAGGGTTATCGTGGGTTGATTCTGATCAAAGCCGAACACCGCTCGTCACTGCCGTCGATGCGACGACGGGAGACTTGTTGCTGTCGGCAGATGGGAGTTCGTATGGACGAATCGTTTTCGCGGATCGATTGAATTCAGGATCGCAACATTTCGGAAAGTCGGGTGACTTTTATTTCGTCCCGCCACCGCGTTCCGGGCTGCTCAATACCGAGAGCGCCGCCACACTTGAGATTGAATATGGATCGACACAGGGAACGGGCACGGCCGCGTATCGCGTCGGCAAGGGATTCTCTTATGCCGGATCCTTGGCGATCAGCAATGAAGTGTCGATGCTGTCAACCGTTCGATTGCAACATCGTTTGGCGGCGCTCGGGTACACCGGAATAGACGGCCATTCCTTAATTCCGACCGGGCTGTATGACGAACCGACCAACAACGCTCTCAAGACCTTTGCTTCGGCAGCCGGAATCGATGTGTCCGCTGCGAATATCGATCTACGTCAACATCCCGATGTCATCGATCAACTCAATTCCGTGCTCGCTCCGCAATGGACCAACCTTGCCGATTATTCGATTGACAATGGGGCAGTGTTCTCACTTTCCCCATCGTTGGTCACGGGCGGATTCGGGTTCGCGAGTCATTGGATCGCGGAAACCGTTTTGAAAACCGCGCGGGATTTGCAGGTTTCAGGAAATTCGCTGCCGGTTGTCGTAACGCGTGCTCAATCAGTTGACGGCCGGCCAAGCACCTCAAGCGGCACGTTGCCACAGGGACTGCAACTTGGGATCGAAATTCCACCAGGAAGCGGTACAGAGTCCGCCGGCCAAGATCTGTCCAGCACGGAAAGCGGGATCGTTGATTATTTGTTGCAGATGATTCAGGCAGAGACCCTTGGTGTACAAGTCCGCCACGTTGAAATTGCCAATCAAAAGGTTGTCGATGCCCTGAATCAAGCTGCAGGATTCTTGGTTGCAACGCATTCCACCGAACTTGCCGACGAGGCAATCGTCTTACTCGACCCACCACCGCCAACGCATCACACCGTCGCGGCGGCGATATCTGGAGTTGTGTTTGCTGATCTCAATTTCGACGGTCACTGGGACGATGGCGAAGCACCACGCGCGGGAGCCAGAGTTTACGTCGATACCAATCAAAACGGACGGTTTGATTTCGTTGATATCGACGCCGATGGCATCCCGGACTCCGGAAGCGAACCTTGGGTTCAAACCAACCCATACGGCCAGTTTGTGTTTACGAACCTGACCGATTTGTCCTATGACATTGGACTCGCGTCGGGATCGGACTTCGCGCTGACAACACCTCTGCGTGGAAAGGGATTGCAACCCGGTGCCGCACTCTATCTCGGTGAAGGCGATTATTCGTCCCCCGAGGTCGATCCTGTCTTTGCGGAAGCCGTATTGCAGATTGCGAACCAAATCAATTCCAGACTCGATGATTCCGGCGGTGAACTTGGGTCCGCATTAACTGGGCTGCGCGGCGAGGATTCTGCTGCCGGTTTGCGATTCAGTGACGTGATCAATCCGGTCCAGCTGTTTAATAACGCAGTCACCAACCCACTGGCCGCCCTCTATCGCTTGGACAACCTGGTTACCGTTGACAACATCGTCGCCGTGTTAACAGGCCAGTTCACACAGCTAGATGGTTTGAACTTGGACGTCCAGGTTACGGCCGGCGACCTGGCAGTCAATCCACTGGTGGACCTTCAATTCGCGATCGGTGCGAGTGGTACACGTGACGTATTCTTGGACCTTGGTGCGGATTGGCAGCGTGCAGGTTTGACGATCGATAGTCCGCCGGCGGTCGCACTCGATTTGACCACCGACATTCGATTTCGAGCCCAGTTCGATCCCCACGATATGGTGGAATCTTTGCTGATCGAATTTGAGTCCTTTGACGCTTCGATCACCAAGACGGTCACCGATCTGGCGGCCGAGGGACGCGTGGGTTTTGCTGATGTTGCGATCAATGGTGGTCAGGTAGCGATTGATTTCGAAGTCGCCCTTGGTGTATCGACCGCTTCCGACGGAGTGATCATTCCCTATCGAACCTGGTCCGAAACCCCGTCGTCGCTGGAATGGTCCGTCGATCAAACCTCGATGATCTCGGGGACGTTTCCCGTCACGAGCACGATTGGATCGTTCTCGTCTTCCGCAGGCATGGAATTCGGATTTGACGTCGACGGTTCAGTGGTAACCACGTCTCCATCGACGACGTTTATCGACGAGCTTATTCCACTAACACTGATTGACTCGACCAGTGTTGTTTCGTCGCTTCAACAGGTCGCTCAGGGGTTGGGTGCGGGAGTTCGGTCGTCCGTCGGCGATTTCGTGACACCTGTAAGCGGTCTACAGTCACTGCAAAAAAGTTTCTCCACCGAGCGTGCTTTGGAGATGGCATTCCTCGGTGCCATCAGCGGCGTGCAGTTGATCGCCGACGCAGTTCCGACTGCTACTGTGATTGAAACCGCCATACAGGCGACACTGACCATCGACGGCGACCAGCATGTTGCCATTATCGTCGTTCCCGAAACCACCGCCGACAATCTGACCATCGATGATCTGGCCGTCGATCTCGAAGCCTCGCTCGCGGCCGGTTTTGATGCCATCGGCGTGTCGACTCCTGCCGCAGAATTCAGCGTGATCAATGGGCGTCTGGCGTTAACGGCGATCGACAATGGAATCCGCGACCTGACCCTTGAAGGTGCCACATCGCTCGGATTCGCCGAACTTCAATCCGAGGATGGGCTGCCCTTTGACACCATTGATGAATTCAGATTCGTCGTCGCGGCAAACCTGGGTGTCCCCACGCAATCGGTCGTTGCCGACTACAACCCGACGACCAGGCAGCTGCGAATCGAGATCGCTGACATTCGCACGATCCTTGATGAGCAGGTCCTACCGGTATCCTTTGATGCGTCGGGCAGTCTGCTGGGCCGCTTTGAAATTGATGGCGAACTGCCGGTCGTGTCCGAGTTGGATGCCGATCTGGGTTTGGTGTTTTTGCTTGAACCGTTGGGGGCGCAATTTGATCTGACCGGCGCGACGTTGCTGTCTGACCTGGGGGCCGGCCAAGGAGTGGTGATCGAAGACGACCTTGATCACCACCTGAAAATCGAACTTTCCAGCGGTGATTCCTTTCTGGTCGATCTTCGTGGATCGACAACGGTCGATGACGTGATCACAAAGATCGAACTGGCCAGTGATCTTCCAGGCGGTTCCTATGATCCGCGT
>JAGQPO010001185.1 GCA_020426665.1 Planctomycetales bacterium | reverse complement strand
AGTCCGTCGTACTCTAAAACCAAGATTTGAAAAAGCGTCAGGAATGCTCCGCGCCGTCGACGCGTATGATTGAATCCATTGGAGAGATGATGATGAATCGAGCTTTGCGACCGTTGTTCGGCCATTTGATCGCCTTGGCGTCTGTCGTCGCACCAGGCTTGGTTTGGTCCGCAGAAAACCCGCCAAACGTGATTCTGTTCTTAGTCGACGACATGGGCTGGATGGATTGCGAGCCGTACGGTTCGTCATACTACGAGACGCCGAACATGTCGCGTTTGGCGCAGCAGTCGATGCGATTCACAAGCGCCTATGCGTTGCCGTTGTGTTCGCCGACGCGGGCTTCAATTTTGACAGGCCAATATTCATCACGACACGGCATCACCAGTGCAAGCGGGCACCAACCGCCACAACCAGAAGGGTTCGATTTTTTGCCCAAATCAGCCCCGGCGAATCAACCGTTGTGTTTGCCGGTCAGCAAGAACTACCTGGAGCCATCGCAGTACACGCTGGCAGAAGCGCTGCGTGATGCCGGATACACAACAGGCCACTTTGGCAAATGGCATCTCGGATTGACTGAGCCGTATTGGCCAGACAAGTGTGGGTTCGATGTCGCCTGGCATTGCCAACCGAGTCCCGGACCTCCGGGTTTCTATTTTTCGCCTTATGGTGTCGTCCCACCGGGAACGCCGCATCCGACATCGAAGGGTCAAAAGTACATTGTCGGAACGATTACCGATGGCCCCGACGGGGAATACATCACCGACCGATTGACCGATGAAGCCGTTACGTTCATCGACAAGAACAAGAATCGACCGTTCTTTTTAAACCTGTGGCAATTCGGCGTGCATGGACCTTGGGGACACAAGGAAACGTACACCGAACAGCTTGCGAAAAAGACGGACCCCAGCGGTCGCCAGTCCAACCCCGTGATGGCATCAATGCTGAAAAGCGTGGACGACAGCCTGGGGCGAGTGATGAACAAGATCGATGAACTTGGCATCGCAGACAATACGATATTAATCTTCTATTCGGACAACGGCGGCAATACGCACAGCATGACGAAAGAGGATGTGAAAGCGGGGCGTAGCAACGCCACCAATCCGGCGGTTGCCAGTTATCGTAAGTGGGCGGGCTACCTGCCGCCGACCAACAACGCACCACTACGCGAGGGCAAGGGACGAATTTATGAAGGTGGACAGCGCGTGCCGATGATGGTTCGTTGGCCGGGGCATATCGAACCGGGTACAACCAGCGATGCAATCGTCGGTCCCATTGATCTCTATCCCACCATTATCGACATGGTGAAGCTGAAACGTTCAGCGGAACAGACGATCGATGGCGAATCGATATTGCCCGTTCTTCTGAAGACGGGCGAACTTCAGCGCGACGCCTATTTTACTTGGTTCCCACATTTGATCCCCGCGGTCTCGGTTCGTCAGGGCCCGTGGAAACTGATTCGTCGGTTCCAGCCGCATCGCGATTACCCCGATGTCCGCGAGTTATACAATCTGGACGACGATATCCAGGAATCGAATAATCTTGCTGCGACGATGGCCGACAAGGTCCGTGAACTGGATGCTTTGATCGACGACTTCGTCTTACGGACCGGCGCTTTGTACCCGCAACCCAATCCGAATTACGTTGGACAGTCCGCCGCCGTGGCTCGAAAGCCGACGGACGGTCTGGTACCCAAGTTCTGTGAAATGCAACTCGTTGACGGTGCGCTCCGTCTACTTAGCGACGGACGAAATCCGTTCCTCGGCACGGCGCAAATCCGACATGCCGGCCCGATGACTCTTTCGCTACGAGTGCGTTGCGGACAAAGTAGCGCCGGCAAAGTGATGTGGCGGAACGTCGACCAGACGGAATTCAATGAGGATCAAAGTGTTACCTTCGATTTATCAGGCGATCAACAATGGCAAGACCTGAACGTCGAATTACCGATCAAAGGCGTGTCGGGGATCATTCGATTGTATTTACCCGCAGAAAAATCAGCCGTCGAAATTCAGTCGATCGTTTATCGAGCAACAGACGGCGGGGACATCATCCGATCGTGGGATTTTACGAAGGCAAAGGCTGAATGAGATTGAAGAGGATGATTCATTACAGTAATCCCGTCGCGCCCGCAGGTCGCCACTTCCGAGCAAAGAGGTTGTCGCTGCGTTCGTTTTGGCATCCGACGGAATTGACGTTACTCACGTTTGGCCCCCCGTCGCCCCCCATCGTTATGTTGTTGGTCGCGTGCCTTTGGGGATCGCTGGATCAACGCTGCCATGCCGACGTCGATTTCTTTGAATCGCAAGTGCGACCGCTGCTGGTCAAACGATGTTATTCCTGTCACGCCGGTGCGAAGTCCGGCGGCGGTCTCTCGCTGGAAACGCTTGCCGGTTGGAAGAAGGGTGGTGAAAGCGGTCCTGCGATTGTCCCCGGAGATCCCGACCAGAGTTTGCTGGTTGATGCAATCAATTATGGCTCTTTGGAAATGCCACCGGCCGATAAAGGCGGAAAGCTTCCGCAGGATGAAATTGAAATCTTGACCCGCTGGGTCGCCATCGGCGCGCCCGACCCTCGCGACGGGGACGACACCCTCGGAGGAATGACTCGCACGCAAGTCCAGTCATGGTGGGCGTTTCAACCGCTGCCGGATGAAGCCGATATCGGGGAGCCGACGGCTCTGCGGATCGATGAATTCCTGCAAACGGAAATCGACAATCACCATTTGACAACCAGTCCCCCGGCCGACAAGCGAACCCTTCTTCGCCGCGCCAGTTACGATTTGACGGGATTGCCACCGACTGCTGCAGACGTCGACGCGTTCATTGCCGATGAATCACCTAATGCCTTTGGAAACGTCATCAATCGACTGCTGGAATCGCAACAGTATGGTGCTCATTGGGGACGCCACTGGTTGGATGTGGTTCGCTATGCAGATACCGCGGGAGAAAACACGGACCGCCCATTACCCCACGCGTGGCGTTACCGAAATTGGGTTCTTGATGCGATCAACCGCGATATGCCGTACGACGAATTCGTTCGGCGACAGATTTGCGGCGACATGATCGCGCCGGGCGCAGACCAACAAGAGCGAGCAGAAGGAATCATTGCAACCGGCTATCTGGCTATAGCACGACGGTTCGGACATGACATCGACAAGGACATGCATCTGA
>JAGQPO010001184.1 GCA_020426665.1 Planctomycetales bacterium | reverse complement strand
AGGAACCTGAAGTCAAGGAACCTGATACTGCTGACTCGCCTTCCAATTCGGTACCGGATGAGACTGAAGACGCTTCCGAAGATGCGGGAACTTAGACGCGGTCCGACGGATGTTTTGAAGGGACCACAGCAAATCGGTTGAGGATTCGTTGTCCCTTCACTTCCCCTTTCGGGTGCGAACAGCGAATCTGGTAACGCGATTCAACGGGAATCATTTTCGATCCTTCTCGTTGATTGCCACTGCGGTCAAACTCACCCTGGCGATCGCACTTTCGAAGTTGCGCTTTTGCGAGACCTTCCTCTATCAGAGCCGCAGCATGAGTGTTGGTATTGCCGAACTCTCGGCACGAATGATTGGACCGCACTTTATCGGCCGACGGCCGTCCACAGCCACAGTCTGAGGCCAGCCGACGGAGCGCCAGCGACGCGGCGCCGCCCCAGGACAGTTGCGTTTTGTCACGATCTGGTTGGCAGGCGGCAATAAACATCGATTCCAGCGACGTGAATCATTTTGCGGACGGCCGTTGGCCGAGTCGTATCTTCAAGTGCTCGTCAATTTCGCTAATTCAACCATTTGGCTGTGTAAATAGATCGGTCACTCCGTTTACGGACTCGTAGACGCATTGGGCGGCATAGCTTCCCTGCGAAATCACAGCCCGGGAATCTTCATTACCCCGCTCTCCGCAAACGCTCTACGTACATCTCGTACATCTCGTACATCTCGTACGAACTCGCACGGGGGTGATTGTTCGGCCAGTCGAAGTCATTTTTAGAGGAATCAATGTCAGGTCAGCGGACGGTACTCGTCTGGATTTCATGTCTAGTCGCCCTGCTGTTGGCGGGGCTCTTTGCCAAATCGTGGACGGGTACGCGAGATCATGATAACGGAGCCGCCGAAAGGGCTGTCCTTGATGCCGGCTTCGATCATGAAGCCATTCAGCTCAGTGGGGAGGAAGAAAAACGAGAGGCGGCGATTCACGGCGGCAGGTTTCACAAACCCCTGCGGACCTATGTTGATCATCCTGGGGTTGATCAGCCGGAGTTAACGGCGATCGACGACGCAAATCTGGTTGATGAGACTCCGGTGATCGGAATCGAAGTGGACGGTCGGTTTATCGCGCTGGTGATGGAAAAGATGATGGATCCTCTGGCCCACATCGTGAATATGAATTTCGGCGGCGAAAAATCTGTTTCTGTCTCCTACTGCTACTTGGCTGATTGTGTGCGCGTCGTCAGTAAAGAATCAAAAACGCCGATTCCGCTTCACGTCGGTGGCATGGACGTAGACAATCAGATGGTTTATCTGTTGGACGGCGAACGCTACGGCCAAATGTCTCCGGTTTTACCGCTGGCGGACTATCCGTTTGAACGGACCACCCTAGGGGATTGGAGAAAACTTCATCCCCACTCTCAGATCTGTGTCCCTCCGTCACGCGCGTCGATCGAGCACCGGATACCGGGGAAGAAGTCTCATACGAATGGATAACTTTGACAATCGCCCGACGTGGTCCGAAACGAGGCGAGTTGAAGGCAGTTCTGGTGCGAAAATGGTAGCCTATTGGTCTGTCAAACTATTTTCGCACCTCCGTATAAACACTCCCAATGCGTCACCACGTCCTCTTTGTATTGCTCACGGCGGTTCTGGCCGGCGCTGCATCCACACCTTCGATGGCGGCCGAAAACCAAGCGACTGATTCCGAAAATCCGATTCGCCCGAATATCCTGTTGATCTTCTCGGACGATCAAGGCGTTGCGGACGTTGGATGTTATGGCAGCGAAATCAAGACGCCCCACATCGATTCGCTAGCACGCGACGGAATCAAACTGACTCAGTTTTACGCGGCAAGCAGTATCTGTACGCCCTCACGGTATGGTTTATTAACGGGACGTTTCGCTCAGCGATCGCACGACCACTTGACCAGCGCGCTGATGTTTCTGACCGAAAGTGATGCGGTCCGCGGGATTCGCGCCGACGAGCAAACGTTTGTCTCGCAATTGAAGTCGGCCGGCTATCAAACTCATTTGGTCGGCAAGTGGCATCTCGGCCACGGAGAGGGCCAATTTTGGCCAACCGAACACGGGTTCGACACTTTCTTTGGCCACACAGGTGGCTGCGTCGATTTCTTTACATGTCACTATGCGAACCGTCCGGATTGGTATCGCGGCAGAACTCTGATCAAGACCGAAGGTTATGCGACAGATGTGATCACCGATGAGGCCGAGGCGTTAATCAAAGGCTTTTCTCGCGATCAACCCGAAAGCACTTCTGGAAAACCGTGGTACTTGCACGTCGCCTACAACGCGCCGCATTTCGGAAAAGCATGGGACCAGGAAAACGAAAGCCCCGCCAATGTCATGCAACCAAAGACCGACGACCTTGAACGAGTCAGTTATATTGGTGACCCTCTTCGTCGTGCGTTTGCCGCCAAGGTTGTCGGGATGGACGACGGGATAGGGAAGTTGCTTGACGCGTTAGAAACGACGGGACAGACCGACAAGACACTGGTGATCTTCATGACGGATCATGGCGGCGATCCGAATTACGGAGGTTCTAACCTGCCCTTGCGAGGCGGGAA
>JAGQPO010001183.1 GCA_020426665.1 Planctomycetales bacterium | reverse complement strand
CACCGATCCGGCGTCACCGCCGGATAACAGCGGTGACGTTGCGCCGATCTCCAAGCCCCCGGTCCGTCATCACGGTGCAGCACCCATCGAAGGCACATCAAGTGCGGAATTCGACCCAAAACCGATCACGCCCGAAGGTCGCGTCGATCGCTGGCACCGAAAACTGTTGGATCTAACGCTCCGCAATCGTTTGCTGAATTTTCGGTCAACCAAGCAGACGATCCCTTTCTTGTGTCCCGAGATCTCAAAACTGGAAGATCTGCTCGCGCGTGGTAGTCGGCTGAAACTGGTTTCGCTGACAGACGCCAAAATGGATCGCAGAGATGATCCGGCGGTGAGTTCAAAAGTCGCCGAGAAAGAACTGCAGATCCAGTTTGCCAAAGACGCTTTGGAACACGGCCAGGTTTGCGCGACCATTGCCGGTCAGGAACTGACAAAACGATTAACGACGTTGTACCGAAGTTCGCGAAACGATCTTGCCGAAGGCGGTTCGAATACCTTGTACTTGGCCGTCGGTTTTCTGTGGTGGAAAGAAAATCCGACCGATTCTCGTGTGTACCGTGCGCCGTTGTTGCTGGTTCCCGTCAAATTGATTCGCAAGAGTGCCCATTCCGCTTATCGGTTGGCACATCACGAAGACGATGTGCGATTCAATGCGACGTTGATCCAAAAACTGAAACGAGACTTCGACTGCGATTTGACCCGATTCGAAGCTGAATTGCCCAAGGACGATCGTGGTATTGATGTGCCGATGGTTTTGGATTCGGTTCGTCATGCAATCAGGAAACTTTCCGGATTTGAAGTTGTCGATGAGACATCGTTGGCAACCTTTTCGTTCGCCAAGTATTTGATGTGGAAAGATCTGGTCGAACGAAGCGACCAATTGGAACAAAACCGTGTCGTGCGTCACTTGGTTCGCGACCCGGACAAAGCGTTCCAAAGTGACGCTTCGACCTCGATACCGACAGCGTCGGAAATGGACCAGCGTTTTAATCCCGCGCAACTGATCCATCCGCTCGACGCGGATTCGACGCAACTCGCCGCCGTGATGGCCGCCGCCGAGGGGCATGATTTTGTCTTGGTCGGGCCGCCGGGAACCGGCAAGAGCCAAACAATCGCAAACATGATCGCACAGTGTCTGGCCGGCGGTAAAACCGTTTTGTTCGTCGCCGAAAAAACCGCCGCCCTGGATGTCGTCCAGCGTCGCTTGGAACAGAACGGTCTCGGTGATTTTTGCGTCGAATTGCACAGCAACAAAGCAGAACGCAAGCGCTTTTTGCGTCAACTGGATCAGGCCTGGCAACACGGCGGTCGAAAACGTGGAACGAATTGGAAGCGAATCAACAAAGAACTTCAACTGTCACGCGACCAATTGAACGCATACGTTGAATCGCTTCACCGAAAGTCGAACAATGGTTGGACACCCTATCAAGCGATCGGTGTATCGGTCTCCGGACAGACCATCGAGACGCCTGTTTTGAATTGGCCCGATCATCAACAACACGATGAAGCCGCTTACGAGACACTCGAGAAAGTCGCCGATGAGATCGCATTGACGTTCAGCGCCGTCAGCCGGCAAGAGCCCTTTGATGCCGTGACCAAAACAAATTGGTCGATGGAGTGGGAGCAGAATTTGCTCGATCACAGCGGGCGGCTCGAACGCGCGATCGAAGCATTTCGGCCTGCACTGAAGTTGTTTTGCCAGACGATCGGACTTCAGTGCGAAGATGGATCCATAGAC
>JAGQPO010001182.1 GCA_020426665.1 Planctomycetales bacterium | reverse complement strand
AGATGCACTTTACCGAACGCTCACGCTCTCCGAACACTTAATAGGCAAGTCGATGCCACTTTGGACTTTTGCATCGAAGTTATTTCCGGCCAAACCAGCTATCGCGTTCGAGTTCAGGCGATTGAGACATCGATCGAAATCGCAAAGCGTTCGGATGGACGCGTGAGAGAGGTCACAGAATTCTTGCTTTCAATCGCCTCTAACCCGTCTGATGATGCAGGCGCTTTTATCGTTAACAACATAGGTGCATTGCTTCAGAATGAACAGATCGGTGAGGTGCTCGCGTTACCGGTTTCCACTGATACGAAAGTTGAAGCCCTGTCAGATTTGACGATGGTTTCTCCCGAATCCTTCGAAGAACGGGTACACATGTTAGTGGTCGAACTGGTGAGCCATCCAGATGTTGGTCTTCCGAAGCTGGTCTTTGTTAACCAGTTGCTGAGACAATACGAGACGGCAGATCAAAAACGGTTTTTTGACTCGATTCAAACCTTGAAGCGTCGCAATCATTCCAAAGAAGTAAACGATTTCTGCGGTGAAATCAGCGAAAGCCTGATTAACCGTTTTGGCGTCCCCACAAGAATGAATCAGTAAAAGAGTTGCCAATCATCTGAAAGATAAACTTCAGGCCCTGGGAACTTTTACTGCCCCAGTTCACTCATCTGATATTTCTTTGCCGCAAGATGGCAATTGGCAATGAACTTTTCCGTAGGGAGGACCAATGTGTTTGCTTGCCATTCACCTAGCATTCGTCGAGTCACTTCATCATCTCGCTTCACTTTGGCAACAATCGCTGCCTGGATCTTTTCCCACTGCCCGCTCTTTCCACGATTGATGTTTTCGCGAACGCCAACGACCACGAATAGGGGCAGCGAAATCCGATCCTTACTGGCACCCCAGTCCCCAATGATGGAAAACCTTTTTCTCAAATCGTACTGCTGTTCCAGTCCAAACAATCTGTATTCGTCCACCAGGACGCCGTCGTACTGTCCATTGCGTACTGCCGCCAACGCATCCAAGATTCGCTCTGACGTGGTTTCAGAGTCCTGGAAAACCCCTTTACCGTAGCCCCTAATCAGTTCGTTTTTATGAATCTGTGTGACAAGTGACTCTTGCCGGTGACGGGCAAGTCGAAATGGGTTTTGTGAAGAGTAATGAGAAAGGAGAGAGCCGGCACCGCCCCTCGTCGTCAATTCTTTGTTGACCACCAGATGTGAAGTCACTCCGATATCACCGGCGCCTCTTCCGCTTCCAGTTACCAGTATCTCGAGCTTGGGGTGCCGGGTGGCCAGCCAGCCGTATTCTATTCCCCACATCGCACCTGCCTGGAATTCTTCGCCCTCATCTAACTTCTTGCCGTACTCGTTGAGAGAACAGTCCGGAATCAAACTTGTAATTTGAATGCCACCGACTTCTCGGGCAAGTTCCTTGCAGAAGTTATTCGTAACGCTTTGGACCCGTTCATCGGGAACGATTGAACGAGACATTGCAAACGTGATGGTCTGGGCTGGGCTATCTTGCGATCGTGCCGTCGTCAATGTGCCAAGAGTTGCTGCTATCATTGCCAGAATAATCTTCGGCCACATCGGGGACTCCATGCGTGAGGTTACTGCCTGTTGCGAATTGTAGCTCTGCCAGCGAAAGATTATATTCAAAAAGCGACTGGTAAAAATCAGTTCCCGACTTCGCGAACAGCAGAATACTTGTCATCTTGTCCTGGGTATGTTCTTTTTCACCCTGATTGGCGATCATTCCGGTCTGCTCAGCCAACTTCAGAAGTCTGATCGAGTCCTCCGCCGATTTGTAGGCATCGTGGTTGATGCGCAACGCAGCCTTACTCTGGCGAAATCGAATTAGCGCGTCTTGAGTCTCTTGTTCGACCAGCTGCTGTATCTGTGCGATCGCAGCATTTGCCTTTGTAATTTGGTGGCTGGCTACGCGAACCGCCGCCTTCCGCCGACCGCCGTTTGACAGATTGAGTGTCGCCGCAACGCCGCCAGCCCACTCGATATCATCGTTGGGGTTTGGAAATGAGCGGTCGTCGTGAATCGTAGACATCTTGGCAAATCCGACAACCTGTGGGAAAAACTCGGCTTTGGCTGCTTTTGATTCCAGTTTTGCGATTTGAAGCGCGGCAGATGCCTGGCTAACCTCTGGCCGTGATCTCACCGCCACCATTAATAGGTCTGAATCAGAAAACGACCGGTTGGTGAATTCCAGTTGGTCGGGGCCGATCGTTAGATCCGTTTCTTGTTGAAAGCCGACAGCTAGCTTTAAAGCCGCTAGAGCACGCGACTCCGCAGCGGTCAATCGCGGCAACTGCGATTGTAACAACCTCTGTGCAGAGCGAACTTTCATTAGGTCTGATTTGGTGGCGGTCAAGTCGCCATCATCAATTAATGACTGCAAAAGATTTTCCGTTTTCGTAACCTCAGCCGCAGCCTTGCTGGCCACTTGCATCAGATGTCGGCTTAGAAGCACAGAATAGTAAGCACGTGTAACATTCAAGCGGATCGCTTGCCGCGTTCGAATCTCCGCACAATGCGCAATTTGTATTCCGTATCGCGACTGGTCAACGCGGAACCCTATGCGTCCAGCGGTCCATAACGGTTGGACGAGGTCAATTTGTGTGTTCAAAAACGTTTCACCCAAGACATTGACTTCGATCGATTGCGGGAGAGTGCTGGAGGCGATGCGTTTGCTGTCATTGAAGGTTGGACCACCAGGAAAGACTGGGGTGTTTGGACTGTTCAATGCGGCAAGAGCTGCGTTGGTTCCTAATTGATCGGATAACTCAAAGAATGCTGCCGCATCAGTGAATACATCTCCAACGTTTCCCGCAAAAAGGTTGTCAATCGTAAACGACCGAGAATCGTCAAGTGCGGTAAGTGACGTCGCCGCATTGACCTGGGGGTAATAGTACGACTTGGCGATCGCCAATTGTTCTTGCGCTAGGTGAACGTTTTCACGTTGGACACTTAGGGCGGGTTGATGCTGAAAGGCGATCTCCACGCAGTCGTCGAGGGAAAGCGAAGAATCAGCGACGCAATTGGATTGATGCGTGATGGCCGTCCCGATCAATAGAAAAGCAGCTATTTGCGGAACCGAATTCATCGTCTTGAATACCCATTACCTGTGGTTGAC
>JAGQPO010001181.1 GCA_020426665.1 Planctomycetales bacterium | reverse complement strand
TCGACGGTGATCGGGTCTATGCGACGTCCGCCACCGGTTTCCTGTGGTGTGTCAATCTAGCGGACGGCGAAGTCATCTGGACGGCAGACCTGCTGGAACTTGCGAACTGGAATCAAACGACTTTCGAAGTCGCAGCGCCGTGGGGCTATGCCGGTTCACCACTTCTGGTTGACGGGCTGTGCGTCGTCACGCTGGGTGGACCGATCGGGGGATCGTCGTCCGCGTCACTGCTTGCATTGGATGCGCACACCGGCGAAGCCGTATGGAAATCCGGTGACGATCAACTCAGTTACGCGTCACCGATTCTGGCGACACTCGATGGACAGCGTCAAATCGTGTCGGTCAACGAAAAGACCGTCTCAGGTCATCAAATCTCTGACGGAAAAATGCTCTGGCAATTTGATTGGCCCGGCTCAACCAACACGGGCGCCAATTGCTCGTCCGCCGTCCCAGTGGGTAGCGATCGGTTATTGGTCGGAAAGGGTTACGGGGGCGGGAGCGCATTAGTCGAAATCAAACATGCCGATGCGGATTGGAAAACGAATGACGTTTGGCGAAGCAGTCGGGTGTTGAAAACAAAGTTCAACCACACCTGCGTCGACGGCAATATTGGATACGCCATCAGCAACGGTTCGTTGCAAGCCGTCAACCTGGATGACGCAACAGACTATTGGACACAACCACGACACAGTCGCGCCGGTCAGGGTCAAGTCGTACTCGCCGGCGACGTGCTGGTGATGCAAGATGAAACCGGCGACCTGGTTTTGGTCGACGCGACGAAGGACGACTATCACGAATTGCTGCGTCTTCCGGCACTCGATTCAAAGACGTGGAATATTCCGACCGTCGCGGGTCGATACGTGTTGGTCCGGAACGATCGACAAGCCATCTGTTTCGAGTTTCCCGAAAAATAGCCCTCGACGATGAACGCCTCTGATGCCAACGCAACCCGATCGCTCCCGTGGCTATTCAGCCCGGCGGTCGATTTGTTGACCTTTGGCGGCAGTGCGTTGTTCGCCATCGCGATGTTAGGCATTGGTTGGATTTTCGGCTGGATCAATCAAGACACGCCCGATTGGAGTTGGGTCGTTGCGATCTTGTTGATCGATGTAGCACATGTTTATTCCACCGGCTTTCGCGTCTATTTCGATCGCGAAGAACTGGCCAGTCGCCCTTGGCTGTACTTGTTGACACCGCTGCTGGCGCTGGCGATCAGTTGGGCAATTTATTCAGAAAGTGCTGATGGATTTTGGCGTTCACTTGCGTACCTTGCGGTCTTTCACTTTGTTCGCCAACAATACGGCTGGGTCGCACTGTATCGCAGCAAGGCCGGCGAAACCGACGCCCGCGGACGTTGGATTGATACCGCCGCAATCTACTTAGCGACCGTTTATCCGTTGGCCTATTGGCACTGTCATTTGCCACGTGAGTTTTGGTGGTTTCGCGCCGACGATTTTGTGACGTTCACCTACGATTGGTCGGTCTGGTTGCAGCCGGTGTATTGGGCTTCGATGGCGGCTTACGTCGGAAAATCGATTTGGCTGGCGGCGCATCGACATTGGAATCCCGGTAAAGACTTGGTCGTCGCAACCACCGCGGTCTGTTGGTACGTTGGCATCATCACGTTCAATTCGGATTACGCCTTTACGGTGACGAACGTCATCATCCACGGAATCCCTTACATGGTGCTGGTGTACTGGTATCACTTTGGAGCGACAAAGTCCGACGATCGCCGGTTGTCCTCGCGGGCAATACGACTGTCACGATTTGTCGGCCTGGTCTGGATCCTGGCCTACGTCGAAGAACTGGTTTGGGACCGCGGCGTTTGGCATGAAAGATCGTGGCTGTTTGGCGGACCATGGAACTTGGAATCCGTCGAATCGATTCTTGTCCCACTGTTGGCAGTCCCGCAGATCACGCACTATGTCCTGGACGGATTTATCTGGAAACGCCGCACCAGTGAGAAAGTCGCGACCTTGGCACGTCCGCTGACGAATCCCGGCCGGTGAGGAAACCCTGTACCGTCGTGTTCACCGCTCGGTCGTGTTCACCGCTCGGTCGCGGTCACTGCACGGTCGCGGTCACTGTGTCGTTTGTGTATTTGATCTGGAACCGTATTCCGTCGTCGGCAATCACTTCACCGTCGGGATTACCAAAGACACCGACAACCTGTTTCGCCGACAACACGGTCACACGGGCTCCCGGCTCGGGTTTAAACGAAGGGTCGGTTTTGATGACAAGGTTTCCCGCCAGATTTGCTTCACCACCGACGACCAGGGGAACTTGATTTCCATTGCCCACAGTCACAACCAACGTCCCCGTGTCCGATTGCAGGAATCCCGAGGTGATCTCCAGTCTTCGCTCCGGATCAACCGCAGCGGCAACGCGACCTCCGTTATACACCGTGCCGTTGATCGCGCCGTTGCCTTGGATTGATCCTCCGGTCTGGACATCGATCCATCGCACAGTCGATACGGTCCCATCTCGCAGCGTCAACGAACCTCCGTCAGCCACTCGAATTTCGTTGCGCCCTGTCAGTTCTACCTTAGTACCGACAACAACATCCTGTCGAGCGTCCTTTGACGCCCCGCCGCGTATTTCAAGCGCCAAACATTGCATGTCCGCATCGACGACGGCCGTCACGGGATGGTTGCTCCGGTTGGCAATCCGCGCGGTCCAGGACATTCTTGGTGCTCCATCATCGGTCATGTAGGTCACGCCGGCGTTGGCGTACACGTAGTCAGACCAATTATTTGCGTCCGACGTTTTAGCGCCGTCATTGCCGGTCCAGTGATGGTAGGTGTTGGCGAAACCACGCGGTTCCGTGACACGTTCGCCAAGCAATAACTCTTTCAATTCGTTGACCATTTCGGGGTGCTGGTCAGAAATATCCGTTGACTCCGTTTGATCAGCGTTCAAATCGTATAACGCAAATGCCGGTCCGCCACGTCCGCGTTGTTCGGTTCGCACCAGTTTAAAATTCCCGCGAATGATGGATTGCCCGTTGCCCGCCTCATGAATGATAAAATCGCGATGACGCTGTACCGCGTTGCCAGTCAACGTCGGTGCGATGGAGACGCCGTCGATGCCCAACGGGACTTCACAGCCGGCCAGATCACAAAACGTAGGCAACAGATCGGTCACATCAACGACCCGATCAGTGTTGGTGCCAGCTTTCATCTCCGATTCTTCGTGAATCATTGCCGGCCAGCACATCACAAGCGGCACACGGATACCACCTTCTTGAATGCTTCCCTTGACGCCGCGGAGTCCTCCGTTTGCATTGAGTTCAACGTTGTTCTTACCACTCGGCCCGCCGTTGTCAGACTGGAAAACCACGAGCGTGTTATCGGCAATCGAGTCAGAAGTGTCGCCGTCATGATTGGGGTCTTCCAGTGCCGCCAAGATGTTCCCAAAGTGCGCATCGATACGAGTGACCATCGCGGCCCACTGTCGCGATTGATCGGACAATCCGGCAAACTGTGGATCATCTGCGTAGGCAGCATCCCAATCAGGCAACGTCGCGATTTCACCAAAGGGCGCATGTGGAATTTGGACTGCCAGCAGACCAAAAAATGGTTGGCCGGACTGGTTGTAAATCGTTCCTTGGCGGCGGACAAAATCCAACGCGGCAAACGCATACGAATCGTCGCAATATGCCGTCTTGGGATATCGTGAATCGTTTTGCAGCGCCGGCGAGGAAGGATAGACATCATTTTGTTGGTAACGTGACAAAGTATTAGGTACCAATTCAATTCCACCAATCGCTCCCGGTGACGCCGGTGCGCTCCACAGCGTTGGCTGGAAAAACGTGTGGGCCCGAACGTGATGCAGCTCTGCCAAGACGTATTGGTAGCCGTGAGATGTCGGCAGCGTTTGAATATTGTCAATCGTGGGATTGATTTGATCCTTTGACCCTCCGTATCCCCATTTGCCCCAGTAACCGGTCGCGTAGCCCGCAGCCGAAAGAGCGTCTCCGATCAGAATGTCGTCACTGCGCATCGCCTTTTTGGCGTTATCGGGATCGTTGCGATCGGCAAACGTATGGCCTTGATGGAAACCGGACTGCTGTGAAGATCGCGCCGGCGAACAAACGTGGCACCCGTACCCGCGTCGAAAATTCAGTCCTCGCTTTGCCAAGCGATCCAAATTCGGCGTGCGCACCGACGGCAACCCCTGTGCGCGACGTTCCGCTTGACCGTTCGGTCCGATCGATCCCCATCCCATGTCATCGACATAGAAATACAGAATGTTCGGGCGCGGCGACTGGGCCGACGCCATTTGGCATGCCATCGCACTCCCGATGAAAATCACCAATAACACCGAGACGGTTCGAAGCACTTGATTCATCAGGACTGGGTTCCTTGGGCAAAGGATTATGAAAGCACGCGCGAAAACTGCATCCGTGCATGATTAGACGGAATGCCTTTGATGTCGGCTGGTGCATTGTTCCAACCGAGATTTAGGGTTTCGCTTGGTAGCGGAAGTCGTGCGTGA
>JAGQPO010001180.1 GCA_020426665.1 Planctomycetales bacterium | reverse complement strand
CACGCGCCAGCAGACGATTGTAAGGGTCGCGTTTGGCAAGACCACTGGTCAACTTGGACGACTGTCGATAGGTTGCCGATGTGACGATCAGCCGATGTACCGCTTTCAGACTCCAACCGCTGTCGACCAACTCGGCGGCCAAGAAATCCAGCAAACCGGGATGCGATGGAGCGGAACCCTGGGTCCCCAAGTCGTCGCTGGTCTCCACCAGGCCGACTCCGAAATAGGCTTGCCAAATCCGATTGACGATCGCACGAGCCGTCGTCGGCGATTCATCGGATGCCAGCCAACGCGCAAACCTTAATCTTGGTGGCTCGTCGGACTCGGGCAGTGCGTGCAAAAACTCTGGCACGTGCGGCAGGACTTGCTCGGCCGGACTCAAAAAATCACCTCGGACCAACCGTGATGTCGTGCGAGGTGATTCACGCTCGACAAGCGTTAACTGTGTCGTTCCGGTCGGGTGACGTTTCCAGGCGGCGGCAATTTTTTCGTTCCACGGCTGGGCCTGATCCACGGTCGTCCGCCAATGTGAAAACACCGTTTCCGACTGGTCTTGGCTCCATTGTTCGGACGGCGTTCGCAACACATCGGCCACCGATTGCGGCAATGGTGCCTCGGTGGGGATGGGATCGCCGGTCAACGCGATTCGAAAACGACCGATGTTGAATGTTTGGTTGTCGTCGCTGTTCCATCCACCGTGTCGCTGCGCCAAATGAACCGTGATGGTCGCGTGCCCGCCTTCGGGAATCTCGATCGGTTCGGCAAACTCAAACCAAGCGGTTTGTGAGACGTTGCTAAGCGGCGAGTCCACTTCATTGGTCCACGCCGTTTTCTCATCACCATCAATTGCAAAATCAATGCCGCCGGTGATGCGTTTGTCTTTGCGTTTGTTGTCATACTGTGATTTCAGATCGGCAACCGGCGGCGAACGGTCGGCCAGTGCTCGAGCGAATTTGATCTCGTGGACCTGCCCCGGCGCACTGGACAATTCGACCGCGGCGGTCAACTCGCTCAGAGCCCACGTCCCGCTGACACTGCGTCCGGGACCGCCGCGAGGTAAATTTGGATGCGTCAACAGTTCCAACTGCAACCCGGTCAACCGCCGCCCATGAAAGGTACCGGTGCCTTGCGGCTTGAAACTGGTCGGCGCATAACTTTGACACAAATAGGATCCGTCGCCTTGAGGTAGAAACTTTGAACCGCTGAGCGCGGTATCCAAAAATTCCAGCTCCGGCACCGACCAGTCGGGCTGTGGTCGGGCGGCGGCTTCAGCGGCCCATTTCAGCATTTGGTCACGCCAATCGGGAATCTGTTGCTTGATCGCGTTTTCAAATTCCCGAATTTCGCTCAGCACAACATCGCGCTGCTGTTGTTCGGCTTCGGTGTACACCGGAATGATCGCGTCGTAAGTGTTGTTCAAGAACGCGAACATGCCATAGTATTCCTCCTGCTGCAGCGGATCGTATTTGTGCGTATGGCATTGGCCACACTGGATCGTCAGCCCCAGAATCGATTTACCGATCGCATCCATCCGGTCGAACATTGCTTCCATTCGAAATTGCTCGGGATCGGCACCGCCTTCCTCGTTGACCATCGAATTGCGTAAGAATCCGGTGGCAACACGATCGGATTGAGTTGCGTTGGGCAAAAGATCACCGGCAATTTGTCTCACAATGAAATCGTTATATGGCCTGTCTTGGTTCAACGAATCGACGACCCAATCACGATAAAACCATGCGTTGCGAGGTTTGTCTTTTTCGTATCCGTCGGAATCCGCGTAACGTGCCGCGTCCAACCAAAGTCGCCCCCACTGCTCGCCGTAGTGATTCGATTGCAGCAGATGACTAACCAGGTTTTGATACGCTTTGTCGCCGTTGTCTTGCAAACGTCTCGTCCAGGTCGCAACAAATTCCGGTTCCGGAGGCAGACCCGTTAAATCCAAACAAAGTCGACGTACCAAAGTCACAGGATCAGCCACCGGAGAAGGCACCAGACCTTGAGTATCTAGTTTTTTCAACACGAACGCGTCGATCGGGTTTTTGACCCAAGACGCTTCGCTCGGCATCGGGATTTCAGGCCGAACCGGCCGTGAAAAGGCCCAGTGCTTTTCAAACTTGGCGCCTTCGTCGATCCAACGACGCAGGATCGCGATTTGATTCTGGTCAAGCTGCTTTCCCGAATCCTTGGGCGGCATGACGATTTCGGAATCCGTCGCCACCAATCGGGAATACAGCTCGCTCCCTTCGGCGTCCCCCGGCTCAATCACCGAGGCCGCATCATCCGCGTTGTCCAAGCGTAAATCCGCTTCGCGTGATTCCTGGTCTGGCCCATGACAGGCAAAACATGCGTCGGACAGGATCGGGCGTATCTGGCTATCGAAATCAATTGGCTCTTCCGCGACGGAAAGGCCGTGAAAAGAGAGCCACGCAAAAAGAAGCACTAGGCGGCGAGTCATGTGATCGTAGATCCGGGCAGGGGGAAAGGCGGGACCTACATTGTAACATCACCCACCGCCGACGCACGGCTTGCCACCACGATCTGGTCGGAATTGCATCAGTGATTCTCCGCTGAAACGCTATTAGACGGACGTCGGACCAGCAACGCCAAACTTGTGATCGAAAGACCGGCGCCCACACCCCCATAAATCAAACGAAATGTCCACTGTGTCGACGGCTCCATCGGTTCAAACGTGGCGACAAAACCAAAAACACAAAACAGGATCGGCCCCAAAAGCAGCAATGCTAACGCCACCCGGACCACCGATGAACGTGTTTTTCGAACGGCCAGAACTGCCAAGGCAATGGTGACCAATATTCCCGTCAGGATGATAAAAACAGCAGGCGACATGTCGGATACAATGACTGAGGGTTTGTTCCAATTCTTGTTTTACGGTGGCGGAACTCGTCAAGAGTTTC
>JAGQPO010001179.1 GCA_020426665.1 Planctomycetales bacterium | reverse complement strand
GTCCAATAGGTCTATGTGAGTCCGACAATTAATGATCGGTATCTGGGAGGCCCGATCGAACAGGCAGAATCAGATGCGAAGGAGCTCGTATGAATTCAGTCAGCGTATCAAGACACTGCTGAGTTGATTCGATTGCTTTTGATCCTGTCCGCCGAACAAGCATGTCCCCAAAACCACGGCCGAATCTTACAGCACAAACGGTGTGACGGTTGCCCACAATGGCGTATCGGACAAGTTGCCGTTTAGTTGGCCGGATGCGTTCCGATGCTGAGATCCGTTCCTTAAAACGTCAACGTTATCGGCTGACTCGCGTTTGCGTCGTTAGGTTGTAACCCTTCTATCGTTTTGAGGTCCGGCTTGTTGATGCCAACCTTCACGGTGAATGTTCCCTGGGAGTAAACCGGAGGTCTAAAACGATTGGAATCGGAACGCACGGTGTAAAGAATTTCATTCGTCCGATTATCGATCACTTGGATGACTGGCTTCGTTTCCCCGGCGGCAACAATTTCCGGAAGATAGCCAACAACCTTTCGCCCGTCGTTGTCGCGGTAGTTGACGGTGATCGGCCAACCGGGGAATTGCGCCCCGTCGCCGTTATCGACGGATGCAAAACGAGGCCAACATTCGAAAGTCACTTGTCGAGTTAACTTGTTAAATCGTGCGATGCCAAATCCATCTGCCCGTTTCGTTTCAACGTTTCGATCGGGAGGATTCGCGTACGCCATCATGTGGATTTTGTTCCCCAAGCCGTCCAAGAAATCACCGGTCCAAGGTAGCGGACTGTTCGGAACCGGATTCGGCCCAGGTTTTTCGTCTTCCGGCCACCACCAACGGCCGTAGATCGTGTTGACAATCGCGGGGCTCGTAAAGCCATAGGGACCGTCGCGTTGTTCGTTGATTCCGTGTTTGACAACAACCGCCAGGTGCTGGTCACCGCACAGATGGGGCGCCCAGGCACGTCGGATTTCGGTTAACGCTTTGTTACGTCCCGTCTGTGGCCAAGCGTTACTGTCCAGATCGGCAAGCAGACGGTTATCAGGGCTGCCGTGCAAATGCACCGCCCCACAAAAAGCGGTTTGCGACAACACACACTTCATCTCGGCGCCCGTCCAGTCTTGGCTCCATTGATGCAGGAAGCTCAATTGTCGATCGCCCAGCAGTTTTAGTCCAGGTAAATCGACCGCGGCGCGATCGTAACTGGGGTCGTTGATGTGGTCAGGACGAGGCCCCATCTTAGGGATTTTTCCCTCGGGACCACTTTTGAATTTGCGGTCTTCGATGAT
>JAGQPO010001178.1 GCA_020426665.1 Planctomycetales bacterium | reverse complement strand
CCTCAGACTACACCCTCGTTCCGGTTGGAGATGTTGACGGAGATTCCTTTACGGACATCGTCTTGAGCAGCAACAATCACAGCAGGCTCCTGTTTGGCGGCTTGATGGCGTACGAAGATTACTTAGCCGATCCATTCATCAGCTACCAAACGTTAACCAACCCTCCTCTTCCCAATAGCCCAATGATCATTGACCTTCCAAGCGGAAGGTACTCTGCGATCGGAGATATCAACGGCGACGGACTGGATGACCTGGGTGTGTCTCAGTTTCTTCAATCGCCGGCGTTCTCGTTTATTGGCGATTCGAGCACCGACGCCGTCAAGCATCAGGTCTCTGCGGTTTTTCTTGGCGAGGACCGTTTATCGCTTGATTTCGATGCGCCGGAAATCGTCTTGGAATCCGAACGCCCCGAATACCTAAGTGGTTCTGATCCTGATCGCTATTTGACCAACGTCTTCTCAGGCATCAGCGAGATCAGTTTATTCAGCGCTCCCAATTCACGGATCGGCATCGCAGATGACTTACAGGGAAGTCTCCACGTCTTTATGCAAAATGCGGTAACCCCTACGGCATCCCAGACACTGACCAACTCGGATAAGCTTCCCAGCGAAATCTTAAACTTTGATTTGGCGACTCCGTTGCCTCTAGTAAGCCGAGCCGATTCGCCACCTCTGAGACTGGAAGGCTGGAACGATGGCACCGTGCGTGGAGGATACGGTGGTGGTTTCCGGCATCATCCATCTGGCTCGGGAGATGACCAGGCCTCGTGGACGGTTACCGATCCGATTGGCGGAATCTTCGAGCTTTATACGACATGGGTTCCACTCGGCAACGCGACTTCCAGTGCAACATACACCGTTCGTGTTGGTAATCAACTGGTCGACATCGTCGAAGTCGATCAAAACCGCGCACCCCAGGGTGCCGAATCCGGCGGCACAACTTGGATGCATCTCGGAACATACACCGGCACATCGCAGCCGGTGACGGTTTCTCTATCAACCAGTAGCGGCGGAAGAGTCGTCGCGGACGCCATTCGCATCGTTTCTTCCGGTGGTGAAACGATCGTCGATAACACAGATGCTGGATACACGGAATCGGAAACCTACTCCCTTCTGGAAGCCGTCTCGATCTCCGGCAGCCAGCCCGGCGAACAACTTTCAAGCAGCATGAACCTGGGAGACGTGAACGGAGACGGGTTCGACGATTTGCTTCTTAGTGGGAACCAAACTCACTACATCTTTCTTGGCCCCATCGACCTTGACGAATCCGTACTGGCGTACGAACGAGCCGAGATCGTTGTAGACGTCGACGTCTTAGGAATCCCCATCTCGCATCCCGGGGACATCGACGGTGATGGCAACAATGACTTGGTTTTCGTCACCGATGCTGGTGTCAATATTGTTTACGGAGGCGACGGGCTGGCTGCGCGTCTGGATGCTCCGGAAGCGAGCATCGCGTTTCCCGGCGCCGCGACAAATAAAACCTGGCTCCTGGCAACTTTCGATTCCGATAACGCCGCAGATCTCGTTTGGGTTGAAAACTCATACACGCCGGACGGAAGCACACAAGCCATTGGAGCCGTATACGACGGGACGAGCCTTCCACGAACCGGAAACCGTACGGAGGCTCAGCTGACCAAGCTAACCGAATTCCGCCAGGACGATACCGACCGTGCTGCCTTAACGGAGCTCGCTCTTGGTGACACTTCAGGACTTGGAATCACGACAAGCAACAGCGATTTGCAGTCGATTGTTGCGGGAGACATCAACGGTGATGGACGCGATGATCTGCTCATACTCGATCGCAGTTTCATCGATCTACGCTTCACCGACCCAGCGTTCATCAACTTCCATCTCTCAGATGTCAGCCGTCTCTATGTCTTTCTAGGCCACGATAGTGATCCGGCGAGAGTAATTCGGTCTCTCCAGCAGGCCGACCACATCATCGGAAACGACGAAGAACTAACAGTCTCGGCCGGAGTTGGATTTGGTGATAAGTTTGATCTTGGAAGGGTTGTCGCACTCGGCGACGCAAATCGGGATGGCGTTGATGACTTCGCATTGGCAAGGTCACAAGCGTTGGTTTCTTCGACTGCCGTTGGGGTCTTTTTCGGTAACGCCGGTCTTGAGTTTGACTTAACGTCACCCGACATGGCCTTCCAGCGGAACGGGTTCTCGCCAACTTCTTCACTGTTTGTCGCGGAGCCGCTCTCATTCGCCACCATGGACCTGAATGCAGATGGGTATACCGACTATGTCGTCAGCGAACCCATCCAAACTCTGCGTGACACCGGAGACACTCAAACTCCGCGCTCAATCGACGAACGGGGAACGGTCGAGATTTACTTATCGAATGAAGAAGGCCAAATACCGAGTTCTCCCAATCTAACGCTTCGAGGAGTCGGTGAGTTCGATCAACTTGGATCACTCTTCGAGGGACGTGGTTTCGATGCAACCGGCGATGGATTCGACGATCTTTTAGTGGGTGCGACGGGTGTGGATGACAGCTCGTTGTCGTTTGGCTCCGATATAGGTCGTGTTTATCTGTTTTCCGGGGGAAGAACGATCGACCTGCCGGCTCCGGGAGGTGTCCAGCCGCTTTCGAATGAAACCATCGCAGGCAGCGGGGACTATCTGTCGGGACAGTTTGGCCCGGTCTTTCCAGTCGACGGAGACTGGTATCAGTTCATAGCGCTCAGTGACGGAGCCGCCGGCAATTCGATTTCACTCTCGCCGATCGGCGATGCATCCGCATCAGGCAAATTGCTTCTTGTTGATTCAGGTACGATCGAACGAAACGGCAGTGATTACACGCTCAACCGAGGACGATTGGCGGTTACAGGCGACGGTGACAACACGGTGTTCCTGCAGTTTGATCTATCAAGATATGAACCTGGACGCACACTCGACAACGTTCAGCTTTCATTGGGCGTTAAGGGCGAAGGTGATTTTCGCCTGAACGACGAACTTGTTGTATCGGTCGTAAATGACAAGACGACGACGCAATTGGAGCCAACGGACCATTTTTTACCAACAGAATTGGCGGCCCAGCTTGTTCGAACAGATACTTCAAGCACTCTTGGAATATCGCTCGGCACTGCGATTCAGGAACGGCTTGATCGAGGCGAGACGCTGATCACTCTCCGAATCAATGTCGTACGGTCCGATGCAGATGTCAGGTTCATCTCGCCCAACGAACCACCGTTCGCGATCCAGAATTTTGGATTTGAGACAGGTCAGATTGGCCCATGGCAATCGGTCGGTACGGTCTCTGTCACGAATACGTTAGGCCAACTAACACCAACGCAGGGCCAGTCATTTACTGTCCTGAACAGCTCGGGACATCCAGCACGAGAACTTAATTTTGGGCTTGAATCCAACGACACAATCAACTCAGCGATCTCGACGGGGCTAAGCTCGGCCGCACCAGGAATGTATTCTCATTCTGGTAGTCTCTCTTCATCCAATACAGGTACGCTGGATGTGGACATGCTGTCCTTTCAATTGAATGAGGGCGACTTTGCACGAATTAATGTGTCCAGTTCAATGTACACTCGGGTATTCGATCTTGAAGGCACTGAGTTGGCATCGGGACGTGGGCAAATTCTCTTCCATGCACCGAAAACAGGACAATTTGTTGTTGGACTCAGCGGGTATCTTGAGACCTTCGGGTCGGGCGTACCCGTTTCTGGACCGAACAATGATTACGATCCAAATCGCTTTGGAAGTGGCGTTCCGGCTCGAGGCCCCGGTAGCTACGGCGTCACAATCACCGTTGGCGCAGCAGCAGAGACGCAGAGTCTGGGTTTTGAGTCTAACGACACTATCAATTCGGCAATTCCCACAGGAATTGAT
>JAGQPO010001177.1 GCA_020426665.1 Planctomycetales bacterium | reverse complement strand
CGACGGACTGGAATTCCGTCGTACAAGTTGCGGTTGACCCTAAGAATCATGAATTGACGAAGCACCAGCGCCCGCGCACCCGAACAGTCGAGCAACATGACGAGCGAATGTTGTCGCCGCTCGTTCTTGAATGATTCTGTCATCAGCCGGCTCCGCCATGGACGGCTTGGCTTTGGCACTCCGCGGCGTATCTTACAGCCTCGATCTACGGCTGTTTAGGGATATCATCCACCGGCGACGTGGCTGCATTTCGCGACCATTACTTAGCTGTTCATCGTAGTGGTTGTCACAACCACTACAGTCGGAACAGCTTTCGACGGCATCTGTAGCCAATGATGAAAAATTGGCTCACCGTCTCTCAAGCGGTACAGGGTGTCCTATCAATTTCTTACGTCGCGATCCTTAACGCGATCCAACGTCCGGAGTTAGCCGAATTCGGCATCGATTCCGCACCTTGTTTCAATGATAAACACCTGAAAATTAGTTGGAGGCCCACCGTGGCTCACGCAATCGCCTTTCGTCCCAATCGCGCCCGAAAGGGTTTTTCGCTCGTCGAGCTGTCGGTCGTCGTCATCATCATTGGCGTATTGGCCGCTTTCGGCGTTCCGCGTCTATTGCAAAGTGTTGAACGTAGTAAGGCATCAGAATCATTCAAGTATCTTGCCAGCGTTCGCGCCGCTCAGGAACGATATCAAGCTCGTCAAGGAACTTATGCGTCGGACTTAGCCCAATTGGACATGGAACAAGCGCCACCTAAGTATTTCTCGGTCGGAACAGTGGCTGCCGGTGGCTCGGGCAGTTTGGAAGATTCTTGGTCATTGACATTGACCCGTTCGGGTTCAAGTTCGGGATACGGAGCGTACACCGTGACGTTCACCGAAGAGGGATACGATGCCACAAACAGCACGATCGATTCGGAAATCAATCCGCAGAGCACCTAGCCTGACAGCATGAGTGCTTTCTGGGGGGAAAGCGTGGTGTGACCTATCGAAATCCATCGATCACATCACCACCGATCCATTGCCAATGGGGCGGTCCGTCAAACTAAGCGGACCGCCCTTTTTTTTGTGCCTACCTGACACCACTGAACCTGACTGGCTTGCCGGGCTTGATGATCCTACTCGCGAGATCATCTGCAACCGGGACCATCGAGGCATACCGATTCATCATGAGCAGCGGTAGCGACCCATCTCGCAGCCACGCCGTCGGAGTACTCTTCGGCCGGCAACACCTGCACGGTTGTCGTGCGACGACGACCGTTTTTGGATCAATGCGCTACGAATACGCTTCCGTGTCGGTCAATAACGACGACCTGGAATCAGCCCTCCGCGATCTGTTGCATGCGCTCGAGCTCGATGAGCTGCCGACGCCGATTGCCGGAGCGATCCCGACCAGCGAGTGCTACTTTGCGACCCGCCCGATCAACGCGGGAGGCGGTAATGCAAGTCCACGCACGCTGTTGCGAGAATCACTTCGCAGCACGACTGCAAAGCTCGATCAACTGGCCATCGATGTCCTGAATTGGCAGGCGGATCGCCGGCCGCTGGTCAGCATCGTTGCCGCGCCTCTGAAACGCGTCGAACAAATTCGCGCTGCCATCGAAAACAGCAAGCATTCGCTGCAGCGTTTGGAACCGGCAGCCAATGCCTTGATTACCGCTGCGGTAGAAAGCGAACGCAAAGAGCGGCGGGATCGCTTAGTCACCCGCGTCTTTCTAGGGGACAGAAGTCTGTTGGCGGTGATGACCAAAGGGACCCGAGCGATCCATTGGCAAAGCATTCCATTGCCGCAAGGAGACGAAGGAACCGGCATCGTTTCGATTGTACGTTCCGTTGAAGCGGCCTATTCGGCATGTGGACTGGAAAACCCGCCGGCTTCCGTCCGCATCTATGGACGCCAGGAATTGGAGTCTTTGATCGATCGCCAGTGGCTGGCAGATAACCTGCCGGACGATTTCCGATGGCTTGAGTGTCCGTCGATGAAACCTGAACACATGGCGAGA
>JAGQPO010001176.1 GCA_020426665.1 Planctomycetales bacterium | reverse complement strand
CAAGTTTGTCGCTCAGGTTAAGCCCGTCCAGGTTCATCGAAATCGACGGGAACAGTGGGTTTTGATTGCGCGACGTCAGCAACCGATTGGCTGCCGCCGTAAAAAATGGTTGGTCTCCTTCGCGAGCCTGGCACCAAAACTCGTCCATCGTCCGCGCCGCATGATCGAACAGGAACATCTGCATGTCCAGCGCGAATCGGCCTTTCCCAATCCTTTCGACCTTCGTCGGTGAATGAGAAAAAAGGATGGTTCGCGTTCGCAAGTACGTGTCCCACTGTTCTAAAGTGCGCCTCGTCGACTCCAGCGATTCCAACGCGGACGAGCGGTTGATCGGGTCTTGCATGACGTCGTCCGCCGTCAGTCGTTCGTCAAGTTGGCCTTTTGCCAAATTTGCGACCGACTCGCGAAACATCACTCCGGTATTCTGGAACAGCTTCATCAACGCATCGGGGCTCAGCTTGGGTGTGTCGGGTGCCTGTTCATTCGAAGCGGTCCGTGCGTGGTCGAGGTCTTTTGAGACCGACAACCAATAATCCCATATCTGTTTGTTGTCGATTGTCATCAGTTCCAGTGATGACGTTGAAGAGTTGATGTCCTGACCAACGTCTTGATTGTTTTGAACCGTCCCGACTCCGGCGCTGGCGTCTGCCACCAGGTCACAAAGTCGCGTGTGGACCCGCTGCCGCAATTCTGCGTTCCCGGTTCCCGATCCGGCCAACAAGGCATAGTTTTGACGTAAGCCCTTTGCATCGCCCGCCTTTTGCGCCGTGGCTTCATTTAGGCGGTCGGTGATTCGCTTATTCAATCCATCAAACGCCTTTTGGGCTTGATCGCCGGCGTCGATGATCCGTTGTTCCAGTGTGGCGGCCGACCGGGCGTCATCGCTACGAGGTAATTGCAGTGCCGAGGCGAGCGCGGACAGACTTTCAATCGCGTGCTCCAAAACCACTCGACTCTGGCTGTCTTCGATCACTTCATAATTGTCAAACGCCTCTAAATCGACCATCAACGTTTCAGCGATTCGGGGGATCGAATGCAGCATTTGGTCCCGCAACTTGTAAGCTCGCGAGATTGCCGCGGCAGACTCGGTCAGCGACTCAAACGCAGGTTTAATATCCCGCCTCCAACGGTCGCGTCCGGCCGCTTGGTCATCAGGATTTCGCGACAACATTTGATCGACACAAGCCAACCGCTGTCGGTCCAAATCATTCAGTCGCTGGCGTATCCAAAACGACGCGCGTAGATCCTCCGTGCACAATGTTTCTCGACTTTGAAACTGTGATTCGACCAGATCATTGATGATGGATTCGTCGACGTGCGAGAGATCCCGCGCCGATAGCATTCGGGTCAGAAAGGACTCGATCAGTGTGGCAGATTTTGACGACGTTACCAATTTCGCGTTTTCCAGCAGATCGGACGCCAACCCCAACGACGTCGCGTCATAGTTCTTTTCCTTCAACCACGCCCAAAGAAAACGAGTCGCCTGAGTCTCGCTCATCGGTATTTGCACGGCGGCAGGGATGTCGGGCTTCTTTTGCCATGCTTTGACCATCTCGTTGAACACCGTCAACTCTTCTTCACTCAGCCGTTTCAGCTCGTGACCTTCGCCGAGAAAGTAGTCTTGCAATGTCAATTCAGGCAGCGATGACTCCTTGGGCATCGTATCGGGACCGTTTTCAAATTGCGTCAGATCGCTTTGGCAATTGGAAAACATCGCCTGAAATTGATCCCGGTATCCTTTGCCCGCCAACAACAACGCATCCAAGCGAGACAGCTTCTTTTCCAGCGTCGCCCATGCGAGCGGGTTGAACGCGAGCGGCGGATGCGTTTGACGGGCCAGTTCGTTGTGTCGCAGCCAAAGCTCATCGACCGCGGCGAAATCGGTGCGCAATTCTTCGGGATTGACCGCGGTGATCGTCGGCGGATCCACGGCAACCGGTTGACTGATAAACTTCCAATCCACTGCTTCGTTTCCAACCAATAACGGTGTTTGGATTGCATCCCAGGTCGCTGAAGCCGATTGCCGAACCTGCGACCGCAGGTATTCTGCGATCTCGCCGACCATGACGGTCCCGTCACCATTGCGATCGCCCTGCCCTGTCAATGCCTGGACCAATGCCAGGGTGAACAATCCATTCCCTTGTCGTGGGTCGCACCAACTTCGCTCGCCGGGACTGGCCGACAAAATGATTGCGACTCGGTCGGACTGGCCCGCGGTCAGACGGGCGCAGGCATCGGAAAACGACTCCGAAAACTGCCCCCAGTCCCACTGTGGTCCCACCCGCGCGGCATCGATGAACAACACCGTTTTGACATCTCTTGATTGATCGCTCCTCTGCTCCAACGTCCGGATGATTTCATCGAACAGATCCTGAAATCTTATCCACGTTTCTTCGCGGTCGGCCCGACTGTCTCCGACCGCCAAGTACGGAGTCCCCTTATCGACGAAACCATGTGCGCTCAAATACATCGCGATCATGTCGCCTCCGGGCCCACCGGGTTTGACCGTTGCCAGCGGCTTTGTCAGCGCATTGATGATCATTCGCGTTTCATAATCCATCACCCCGGCGGCTTCGTTTAAATCGCCGACCAACAATACGTTCTCCGACGGATCACCGTCTCCGC
>JAGQPO010000029.1 GCA_020426665.1 Planctomycetales bacterium | reverse complement strand
ACCGGCGAAAGCGGAACCGGCAAAGAACTTGTTTCGCGGTCGATTCATGCCCACAGCCGCCGTGCCAGTAAGCCGTTCGTCGCCGTAAACTGTGCCGCACTGACCGAGACGTTGCTGGAAAGCGAGTTATTTGGCCACACCAAAGGGGCGTTCACTGATGCCAGAAGCGAGCGACGCGGGTTGTTTCTTGAAGCCGACGGCGGAACGTTATTACTGGACGAAATGGGCGAAATGCCGATGTCGATGCAAGTCAAGCTTTTGCGTGCGCTGGAAGAACGCACCGTCCGACCCGTCGGCAGCGACAAGGAGGCCCCGTTTGACGTTCGAGTGCTGACGGCAACGAATCGTGACTTGGAAACCGCCGTGGCCGAAGGTCGGTTTCGCGAAGACCTGTACTATCGTATCAACGTCATCGGACTTGAGCTTCCACCGCTGCGCTCGCGCGGAACTGACACGCTGCGACTGGCCGAACACTTTCTTCAACAGTTTGCGGCGGCAGAAAAGAAATCAGTTCACGGAATGGCCGAGGGCGTGGCGGAAAAGCTTCTCGGCTATTCCTGGCCCGGCAATATCCGTGAACTGAGAAACGTCATCGAACGAGCGGTCGCGTTGACGCGGTATGATAAAATCACCATCGAAGATTTGCCTGAAAAAATCAGCAACTTCCGTGGCGGTACCGTCTTCATCGGCGGCTTGGACCCCAGTGAACTTGTATCGATGGAGGAGATCGAACGCCGATACATTAGCCACGTACTGGATGCGACCGGCGGCAACCAAACCCAAGCTGCCCGCATCCTCGGCCTGGACCGAAAGACCATCTACCGCAAGGTCAAACAAGATGATACGAAATAAAGCTGGGGTGTTTCTGCCGCCAGTTCCGCCGCCGTCAGACCAAAGAGAAAGGGCTGATCGATTCCAGCGGTGTCGATCATCTCAAGAAAGTCGGCGTATTGAAGGGATTCCCATCGACGTCGATGGTCCGATTGCAAGGTGATGTCGGCAGCCCATGATGGCTGCCGATCCAACCTATCGGACAAGCAGCTGCGATTCAGTGTTTTATGCCTTTATCGTGCTGTCCCTCCGCGGCCGCTTCACTCAATTCGACCCGTATAAAGCTTGACCGATGATTGACGTTGTCGCGTTGGTGTACGTACTGGTGACCGGATAGATGTTCCAGTGGCGGACCGTTTTCAGACGCACGTCGACGGGAATCCAGGTGGTGATGTTGCAGCCAAGGATCTCGCACAGGGTGCCGTTTTCGAACGCGGATTCGAATAGACTGAAGACCAATTGAGCTTCGCCGAGATCGCTGGTTTCATATTCGGTCGCCCAGTAAGACCCGCCGCTACGCCAAAAGTACCACTCCACCTGGACACAATGTGACGTGGTGTAAAGTGGGATCGATGTCTGGGCCTTGGCCTCGGGGACGCTGAAAAAAGCTGCAGCAACGACGAAGACGGGAAGAATACGTTTTGCGTTGAACATTGTTTTGATCCTGACGTGCATTAAGCAGGGTTGTGTGGAAAACATCGGTCATCACACGACCAAGCGGTCACCGTCTGGAATTGTTACCGGGAAAATGGTGAGGAGACCGTCGCCACGGACGTCGAGGACCAAAGGTTGCGGTCACAACGCTTTCGTTGTTCCCCGTCCCCAGGCAGCGGATGTGAATGCCCCATGGGCAAATCCAACCGACTGCAGCGACGGATCGAATCTGAATCGATGAAGTCAAACCTTGTGCCGAACACTCTTGCTCCTACCCGTTTTATTCAAGGTCTTGCAGGTCCTCCAACAATTCGTCTCTGATCGGCGTCGGTCCCGGCGTGTCGGCCGGCACGGGGCCTCGCCATTGGCGAAGGTACTGCGAAATGTAGTGGCGTCTGGGCACATCTCCTTCGCCCAGACTTGGCAAGTGGTACCAAGAAACGTCAGGGTGTCGATGGTGATTCAGGTCCCACGGTCCGTGCAGCAGTAACCAATCCATCCAACGAAAGTGACGCAGATTGAAAGCGCCATCGACAACGTCGCGTGGCGTGAACGCATGCGTGATGTATTGGCGCGTTGACCAATTGACCGCAAAGCAGGCATAACACAGCAAGACCATTTCCCATCGCCACGCCAGCAACCACCACATCAGCGACCAGACAATGATCATGGCGATGGTCTCCAGGCGTGTCCGGCGGACCACTCCGTCAGGAATGCGGGCCATGTAATACAATCCACGTGACGGGCTGGCACTTGAGAAAAGTCGGGTGCGAATCGACCTCGGAAAGAAGGTGATCAGCAAGGCGCCGATTGGAACCAGCGGCCAGAACAATCCGCCCAAAATCGAAAACCATTGGAAGTATTTCAAAAACCGATTGTCGGTGGGGTAATAACAATCAAACATCTCCGCGTCGGTACGATTGAATCGATGATGGCTGCGGTGTGTAAAATGAATCATGCTGAACGGAACCGGAAACCATAGACCGGCGATAAACCCCAGGGCGCGATTGGCTCGGCGATCATCGTGCAAGGTTTCGTGGGTCGCGTCATGCAACAGCGCGTAATTGGTGAGCATCAAATAGGAAAACAGCACAGCGATGCCCAGTGCCGCCCACCATGATCCGACGTGCGAGACCCAGGTCAGCATGCCGATCGCTGCGGCCGACACCGTCAACACCAACACGATGTTTAACCGATTGGGGATCGGCAAACCGAGTGGTGTCCAAACGACGGGAGCGGATTCATGAAGAGACATAGAGAATGTTCTGGGGACAGAGCGGAAAAAAGTTCCCGACTGGTCTTTAGCAGGATGACATTTTCGCACGTGGGCTGCGCGATAGCTTACAAGATTTGAGTGATTTTCGAACCGTGTCAGCCGGCTAGACAGGCATGGTGGGGCCAATTCGACGTTAGTGTGACGGTATACTAATTGCACACGGTGTTCGTAAACCGTCGGGTTGGCTTTCGGTGCAGCATTCGGTACCCCAATCACGAGAGAGGTCCTGAAATGGAATCGACGGATTCACAACCGCCAGTCGAGGCCGGACACAACGGCGGCAATCGAATTGAAGACGGATTGAAAGAGAATCGCTTTCTCGCCGATGCATTGATTGAAATCGCCGACTTGTTGGAGTCGCAACATGCCGGCGAGTTTCGTATTGCGGCATATCGTAACGCCGCGAACACACTTTCCAACCTTCAGACACCGGTTCGGGTCATTGACCATGAACGCGGCATTGACGGATTGATCCAAATCGAAACCGTCGGCAATTCAATTGCGCACTTGATCGACCAGTTTCTGCGAACCGGCCGCGTGCCACTTTTGGATCGATTGCGTGGCGAAGCGACTGCGGAACGTATCTTTACGACGCTGCCAACCATTGGACCAGAGCTTGCCCATCGCATTTACGACCATTTACATGTCGAAACGTTGCCGGAACTTTATAACGCGGCGATCAGCGGTCGGCTGAGCGAGGTCCCAGGCATCGGCGAAAAGCGATGGAAAGCGATACGGGATCATCTTTCGGCGCGGCTCAAACATCAACCGAAGCCGACGGCACCGCTTTATCCGGCAACCGACCGTTCGGTGCCGGTCGAAGAGATCTTGGATGTCGATGCGGAATACATGAAGAAGGCAGCAGAAGACAAGCTTCCCAAGGTTGCACCACTGAAGTTCAATCCGGGCAATGTCGCGTGGCTGCCGATCTTGCACACGCAACGTGGAGATCGTCACTACACCGCGTTGTTTTCCAATTCGGCCCGAGCCCACGATCTAAATACGACCAAGGATTGGGTGATTGTCTACCGAGATGACGACCAGTATCACGGCCGCTGGACTGTGATCACGTCTCAGTTCGGTAAACTTTGGGGATGCAGAATCATCCGTGGCCGTGAAGACGAATGCCAACAATTCTATTTGAAACGCCGAACCTGATCGACATCTCCTGATTGACATCGGAGTCCATCAAGTCATCCAGTCGCTGATCGATACCCCGGTGTCAATAATATGGCACATAGGGCGTGGGATGATATACTTCCAACTCGTAATGCTGTTCCAGGAAAGTAACCAAATCGGCTAGTTGGGACACCGTCATTTCGTCATTGTACAAACGCATTTTTGACTCGCCATCTTTGCTGATTTCATCCAAAGGGTACCCGATCGCAAATCGATGCGAAGGATTGATAATGGATGTCACCAGTTCACCGTACGTAACGACGTAGCCCTTCTTTCCACCCAGTTTGACGATTTTATGGTGTTCTGTTTCGATCGGTTCAATGGACGTGCCTTCGACCGTGTGGCAAACATTACAGTTCAAGGCCACAAATGTTTCCATCCCTCGCTGCGCATCGCCTTCGGGCAAAGTAAATCCTTTACCTGATTTTGGGTCCGGCGTGCATCCCGACACCAGCAGGACAAGACACGCAGTCAAGATGCTTTTCAGTCGTAGTTTCATCGGACGGTCAAGGGTGTGAGTGGTGATGAATCGATGCGTCGATCGATTTCGCAGTACGCAACTCAAAGCAATCGTCGTGCCAAAGATGCTTCAGCAGAGCTTTCGTGATATCTAACCAGGGCCGCGAGTTGGGATTGCCGATTCGTGCGTAAACGACGCTGTAATGATCGAGACGCTGACGCACGCCTTCTGGCTTGCTGTGCCCATCGTCACACCTTGCCCCCATCTAGAGTTACAATATGCGCCCACTCAGATGCCGCCCCCGTATGATCGTGCAGGGCGGTCGCAACGCCCGACATGCAATTGGACTTGGGGGCCGGAGCCGGGCAGCCGATCGAGTTGACGTTTATGCCCGGCGAGGCTCTTATTTCCCAAGCTGTCACCGTCATTGCGGTTGACGACGGAACAATTGAAGGTCCGCATTCGGCAACAATCATGTACACCGCCAGCAGCAACGACCCCAACTTCAACATTTCCTCACCGGTGGAGACGTTCGTCACCATCGAAGACAATGATTCCGTTCGGGTCGCTGAAGTCCGGATTAATGACGACGATGTTCAACGCTCGACGATCGAGCGAATCGATGTCGTTTTTAACACGATCGTCGACTTGTTCCCCGGTGCGCTGGAATTGATCAATAAGACGACGAACCAGACGATACCCATCGCGTTTGGTTCAACGCAGATGATTGATGGCCGCACCGTCGCTTCGGTCACCTATGATGCAACCGAGCTTGTTGATGGCAACTACCAGATTCAAATTGTTTCGGACTTTGTATCCGCCGGGGGATTCTTGCTGGACGGAGACGCCGACGGGGTCGCGGGCGAGAACTATGTCGATTCGTTTTATCGACTATTGGGTGATTCTGATGGCGACCGAGACGTCGACGCGCAGGATTTCGGCCGATTCGCGCTGACGTACTTGAAAGGTGAAGGCCAGGACAGGTTTAATTCCGCGTTCGATTTTGATCGGGATGGTGACGTTGACGGATTGGACTATGGTTTGTTCGAGTCGCGTTTCTCGAAATCAATTCCATTTTAAATAACAATATTCATCCCCAGAACAACGCTGTTCTGGACGACGTCTCGATCGCTGACCGTCGTGATATTGATTAGGGGTGCAAATCCGGTACTGCGCACGTATTCGGCCGACAGGCTGCAATGACTGTTGAACTGATTAAAGTAGCCGATCACAAGCTGGCGGTTGAATTCGAATTCGGATCCGTTTGGACCTTGATCCCCGGCGCTCCAGCTGACGCTAAAGAATTCTTTGCGAGGACCTCGGCGCACCCAATATGCAGCCTCTGTGCGGTAGGCGCTGACCGGCGAATCGGTCACAGGCCACGAGTCGGTGGTCGAGACCACTTCACCGGCAATCGAAATTTTTCCGACATCGATCCTGCCGTTGACGTCCCATGCGCTGTTGTAATTTTCTCCGAACTGGTTCGCATCAAGGTGTTCGGCAACGAACCCGTCATAAATAGTGCCCAGCAAAAATCCGCTGCCAAGCTGAATTCGTTGTGATGGCGATTCACCGCGATGCCAAAGGACGTTTGCTGCCAGATTGTTTAATTTGCCACGCTCGGGTGAATCATTCAGACGGATGCCGCGACCTCCGTTGATGGCAGCCACGGTCATGTCCCACTGATGATCGTGGTATCCCATCCCCATTCCTTCGGCCAGTGCCGCGAAATAATGCCATGTCACAGCTTGTGTGAAGGGGCTGAGCGTTCCAAAGTCCCCGAAACCGACGTTCTTTTTGCCAAGATAGAAATACAGTGGCGAAGCGTTCAAATCGCCGAACAAGGCATAGACTTGGCGGACTTGCAGGCTGCCCTGTTTGAAGTCGCCGAATGTGAAGACGTCGGAAAACAGTAGCTCTCCGTAAACGCTTACGGCGGGAGCCACGTAGGCGGTCAAGTGAGAATTGCCTTGCAACAGTCTCGCGTCCGTCGCCGAGTTGCCACTGAAGTCCGTCGGAAATCGCCCCAAATACGGAAATTTGTTTTCACGGTTTGTCGAAGCGGCCAAAAACGAAAGTCGTGCTTGGCCGCCGGCGACCACGGTTGGCGACGGGCAGGCATGGCGACCGGCGCTTTGCAAAATCCACAGTTCTTTATTCGTCTGTCGATTCTGGAAATCGAGCAACCGTGTGGTCAAATCGGTGTCCAGCTGCAGCCAGTGCCCTGGCATCTGATAGGGTCCATCATAGGTTCCATCGTAGGGGCCGCCAAATTGCTGGTAATCGACCTGAGTGACCGTTTCCGGCAGCATCGCATCGTCGTCTTGCCCGTATGCTGTCAGTTCAGAAAGACCGGTCAGACCCAACCACATAAGCGATGGAAGAATCAGAAGAATAAGTTGGCGAGCCATTTTCTAACCTGCGGCCATTTTGCGATAACCGAAAGTATTATCCGCCGGAACCGCGAGGGGGCATTGATTTGAGAATAATGTACATGTATCGATTTAATCGGTCGGGAGAAGTTTGCCGATTAGCCAAAAAGTGTTGCAGTCCGTGGATTCCTCCGACTCAACCGCGGGCTGGAGACTAAATATGCTTTCATTGACCGATCGCCGACCTGTCTTCCATGCGGTCGACCTTGCCAAGATTTACCAGATGGGCGAGGTCCAGGTCCACGCGCTTCGTGGCGTAAGTCTGGAACTTTACGAGGGCGAATTTGTCGTTCTGCTTGGGGCTTCGGGAAGCGGCAAATCGACGTTGCTGAATATCCTGGGTGGTCTCGATTCCCCGAGTTCCGGGACGGTCCATTATCTGGATGAGGAATTAACCAATAGCGACAGTACGACGTTGACTCGTTTTCGTCGCGACAACGTCGGATTTGTTTTTCAGTTTTACAACTTAATCCCCAGTTTGACGGCAAAAGAAAACGTCGAACTGATCACCGAAATCGCGGAATCGCCGATGGATCCGCTTGAGGCACTTGACCTGGTCGGGCTGAAAGATCGCGCGGACCATTTTCCGGCGCAACTGTCCGGTGGCGAACAACAGCGAGTCGCGATCGCGCGGGCGATCGCCAAGAATCCCAAGGTGCTGCTGTGCGATGAGCCGACAGGGGCGCTTGATGTGGAAACCGGCGTGATCGTTTTGCAAGCCATTGCCAAGATCAATCAGAAACTTGGCACTACGACCGCCGTGATCACGCACAATTCGGAAATCGCCAAGATGGCTGACCGCGTGATTTCATTGTCTGACGGTCAGATTGCAGGCGTGCATGTCAACGCGACGAAGATCACTGCCAGCGAACTCAGGTGGTAACGGATGAGGAAGCTCGACCGCAAACTGATTCGTGATCTCGGTCACCTCCGCGGCCAAGCGTCTGCGATTGCGTTGGTGATCGCGGCCGGCGTGGCGACGTTTGTGATGTCGATGTGTACTTATCAGTCGTTGTCGTCAGCCAAAAACGCGTTCTATCGCGAATTTCGATTTGCCGATCTATTTGCGTCCACGCGTCGCAGTCCCAATGCAATGGTTCCCCGGCTGCGTGAGATCGCCGGTGTTGCGGCCGTCGAATCAAGGCTCGTGTACGATGTTCTGTTGGACGTTCCCGGCATGAACGAGCCGGCGACGGCGCGATTGATCAGTGTCCCGGATCGAGGACAAAGCGAGCTGAATCAGGTCTATATCAATCGCGGAAGGATGATCGAGCCGATGCGTACCGGCGAAGTGGTCGTCTCGGAAGTCTTTGCCAATGCGCATGGATTCGTCCCAGGCGACCAGGTCCGAGCAATCATCAATGGCAAAACACAGGCGATGACGATCGTCGGGATCGCGCTGTCACCGGAATATGTGATTCAGGTTCAGCCGGGCAGTTTCTTGCCGGACGAAAAACGTTTCGGAATCTTCTGGGTCAGCCGGCGTGATCTGGAAGCGGCTTTTGACATGACCGGAGCTTTCAACAGCATTGCGGTCCGATTAGCGTATGGGAATCACAGCGAGTATGTGATCGACGAACTGGATCGATTGCTTAAGCCTTACGGAGGTGTCGGTGCCTATGGTCGTGACGAGCAATTGTCGCATCAATTCCTGAGTGATGAATTGACACAGCTTCGCGGCATGTCGCTGATGGCCCCGGGCATTTTCTTGGGTGTCGCCGCCTTTTTATTGAACATCGCTGTCTCCAGGATCATCACCCAGCAGCGAGATCAAATCGCCGCCCTAAAGGCCTTCGGCTATTCAAACATCGAAGTCGGTGCGCACTACTTGAATCTGGTGCTGGTGATCACAACATTCGGGACGATCTTGGGAACCCTGGCCGGGTTCTGGATGGGGTCCAACATGATGGAAATGTATGACGAATTCTATAAGTTTCCATCATTAGATTTCAGCGTGAATTGGATGGCCGTCGGCCTGGCATTTGTCATGACGACATTCGCCGCGGTGATCGGGACATTCCTTTCCGTCCGTGGCGCGGTCCGATTGCCACCGGCCGAAGCGATGCGTCCCGAACCGCCACCAACCTATCAAACGTCCTTCTTCGAAAACATCTTTCCACGCAAGTCGCTGGCACCGGAAATGCGAATGGTACTTCGCAACGTGACCCGGCGACCGATCCGTGCGGTGCTTTCGGTTGTCGGGATTTCGATGGCCGTCGCCGTCATGGTCTTGGGAAACTTTTCACTCGACGCGATGAACTACATGATGGAATTTCAATTTCGTTTGGCACAACGCCAGGATTTGACCGTCACCTTCATCGAACCTGCGACCGAATCGGTGATGTACGAGGTGCAAAACCTGAGTGGTGTTCTAGAAAGTGAGACGATCCGCAGTGTCGCGACAAGGATCCGATACCAGAATCGGTCCCGGCGTGTGGGGATCATGGGGTTACAACCCGATACGAAGCTGTATCGCTTGCTTGACGCGAACGAACGAGTGGTACGTGTCCCCGATTATGGCATCATGTTGAATACCAAAC
>JAGQPO010001175.1 GCA_020426665.1 Planctomycetales bacterium | reverse complement strand
AGGTGCCACCGATCAACGTGACCACTGTATCGTCAATCTGCTGAAGCGATACCAACGGATCATCGGCCGCCGATTCGAGCGTGATGTTCCAGCCGATCGCCGATGTTAACGATCCAAGTTGGATATCGCCTCCGCCCGATTCGGACAATACCGACGGGCTGTTGCGATTGCGGTCCAAGATTGTCTGCAAGCCGGATAAATCGATTTCGCTGCCGGTGCCGCTTGCTCGAAATTCGATCGATCGAAAATCCGTATTGCCCCGACCGGCGTCCATGATGGTCTCCAGCATCGGCATCGATATCGCGCCGCCGTCTTGCGCCCGTATGAACATGTCCGCGTCACGTTCGGTTCCGCCGACCAACGAAACCATGTTCGGAAACTCGATTCGGCTGCCGGTGTCGGTTGCTGTGTAGTAAACGTCCTCGTTGAACCCGGATGTGTGTTGAAACGATTCGGTGCCGGCAAACGACAACACGCCTCCGCCGATCGCCGACAAATTGACGCCTTGAATCTGGGCGTCACCGTCGACCGACAACGCGCCTTGAACTCCACTGGCTACCAAGGTCAACCCGCGGCGCAAAACCAAATCTCCGCCGACTTGGACATTGCCCAGGATCACAAACTGGCTGGCCGATCCGTCGACGGTCATTTGACCCGCGATCGAGGCGGTCAGCGTCTGACCATCCGTCGGATTCAGTGTGCCGTCTTCAAACGTGACTTCTTGCGCAATCAACGATCGGGTGCGCAACTCTGAACCACTAACTTGCAAGTGCTCTGTGGTATTGATCGAATCGACAACGACGTTGCTATCGATCGTGACCACCAGGTCCGTCGAGGCGTCGACGATGACCGCCTGATCGGCAGCCGTTGGCAAAACGTCGCCCTCCCAGTTCAACGGGTCCAGCCAGCGTTGGTTGTCGCCCCCTCCGTCCCAAGTGACGGTGGCCAAAAGATGACGGTCCTCCAGTTTTTCAAATGGAGACCGCATCAGTCCGTCGCTTAAACTTTTGCGTCGAGACCTCGCTGCCTTGACGCGGCGACGGTCTTGAAGTTTCTGAATGAACCCACGCTGAGTGTTCAGCTTGTGTATGTTCCGCGACATTCGAAATGCCTGAGGCTGTGGCGGCGTGAACGCAGACGCGGTGTAGCAAGGTGACGGATCGCGTCGATCTCAATCACTCAAATCGATCGATTGGCAAATCCTGTCGTCGTACCACTCGTCTCCCTCAGCCACCGATTCAAGGTGTGGTGGGACACACGGATTCGGTTTGCGTGATTGACGCCCGCCTGCTACGGCAGGTGTCAATCAACAGCCAAATTTGTTCGCCTTGACGGCCGCGGTCATGCGGGTCTGGCAACGCGGATTCTCTGCAACGCAAAACTGCTCCGGGCGATAACCTCTTAGCCTAGTGGCACGTCGCCGTAATGCAAGCTTCTGCATGGAGTTAGGACTGTTGGAACGCTAGAAAAACAGCCTCATTTCGCACACCGATGCCGTCAATTCGATTCATCCCAAACGCCCAAGCTTGCTTTCGGTCGTCATGGCGTTTATCGTCGACCGGCCGTAATCGCCACATGCGATACACGGCCGCGACCGACCAGCCATCCAAAACCCGCCCGAAAACGCTGTGATACACCGCATTTCATTGACGATTCTCGTCGGATTGGCTTGTGCCGCAGGCGGTACAAGGGCCAGCGCCGATGTCATCGCAAACTTTGATTTTGAAGGGAACGACTACGTCGAAGACGCACAAAACACGCTGGGGGCAAACACCGGGTTGAATCTGAACAGCAGCGCGGCGGCGATCGCCGG
>JAGQPO010001174.1 GCA_020426665.1 Planctomycetales bacterium | reverse complement strand
GGGTTCGCGTTATTTGGATTCCATCGTTGTTCATAAAGCTGACGACACGTGCGATCTTCTTATCTTCGATCCAATGCCAGGGGGATCCGGGCTACTAGATCAGATGTTGGAGAGATGGGATGAATTGATCACGGCAACGAGAGCACTACTCAGTGATTGCCCACAGGATTGCGGACAGGCGTGCTACATGTGTCTTCTTACTTTCCAAAATCAGTTCAATCACAGTCGAATTGATCGACATCGAGCGGCAGAGTTGATCCTAGGATTACAACACAAACCAGATTTCTATCGCGTCATCGCGGAACTTCATGAAGAGGCAACTGCTAGCGACACCGGAAAACCAACGAATGTCGGGGAGGCTAGATTCGTTCGCCTGCTGAGAGACCATCACTTTCCTGAAGGCCAGTGCAATGCTGACATTACAACAACCGCTGGATTGAAGACGAGGCCTGATTGGCTGCACGAACAAACGAAAGTCGCCGTTTACCAAGACGGGATGAGCAAGGCACTTCACGGCGATCCGAAGCGTGCTCAAAAAGACCAACTGATTCGTCAAATGTTGGAATTAGACGGTTACAAGGTCATCGTCGTGCAGTCACGCGACTTGAATGACCCTCAAATTGTTCGAGCTCACTTGCGCAACATTGCCGATGCAATCAGCCGCTTAGATCTTGCTGAAATGATTGAGACAGCTCCACTGGAGTTTGAGATAGCAGAAACGGCCGCCGGCAGCGACGATTCAGATGAGCCTCAGCCAACGCCCCCTGGCGCACTCAATACGCTGTCTAGCGATTTGATTGAGTTCGCCGACCCTCGGTGCCATTCATTCTTGAAAGAATGGGCATCGAAGGGGCATCCAATTCCGGAGATTGGTTTTGAGCTTGCGGATGAAGACGGGATCGTTGAGGCATCAGCTGAACTAGCTTGGCCACCAAAAAAAATCGCTGCCGTGTTTGCGGAAGAAGAGGGACGTGAATTCTTCGAGCGAGATGATTGGACCATCTACGACGCCGCCACTTTACAGGAACATAGCGACGAAATAATCGCCAAGCTGGGAGGAGCAGAATGACACCTCGAGTAGCTGTCAGCGACGACTTCTTGGAAGCCTACGCAAAGATCCCGCGGCAACAGCAAAAGAAGGTGCGAACCTTCATGGAGAAATTCAAGGCTGATCCAAAGTCAAACGCAATCAACTATGAAAAGATTCATGACGTCAAGGATGACCGCGTTCGCACTGTCCGCATAGATCAAAAGTATCGAGCCGTCGTGCTGCACCCAGAAAATGGAAGTGTGTACGTCCTCGTCTGGGTTGACAACCATGACGAGGCTATGGACTGGGCAAAGAATCGTGCTTTTGAAGTGAATCCTGCTACGGGGGCACTTCAGATGTTTAGCGTCCGTGAAGCGGAAAAAGTTGCTGACAAGCAACTTCCAAGGAAATCGGAACCCGGCTTACTAGACGCGCACAATGATGAGGTGCTCGTTTCTTTCGGCCTACCGCAGTTGTTGCTACCTGCTGTCCGAGCAATCAAACAAGCCTCAAACCTCGAAGAGTTGGCAAAACATCTCCCTTCGGAAGCAGCAGAAGCACTGTACTGGCTGGCAGAGGGATTGCCTGCTGAAGAAGTGCGAGAAGCTCTAAGTGTAAAAGCACAGGTCGGGGTGGATACCGATGACTTTGCTGCTGCCCTCGAGCATCCTGACTCGAAGCGGCGTTTCGTTACTATCCAATCTGACTCAGAGTTGACGGCAATTCTTGATGCGCCGCTCGAGAAGTGGCGAGTGTTTTTACATCCGAGTCAAGAAAAACTTGTCGGAAAGGTCTTCAATGGTCCAGCCCGAGTCATCGGTGGTCCGGGTACCGGGAAGACCGTCGTGGCAATGCACCGAGCACGGCAACTTGCGAAGGAATTCTGTCAGCAAGAATCTGATCGAATCCTCTTCACGACATATACCGCAAACCTTGCCCAGAACGTTGACGAAAACCTCAAGCATCTCTGCGGCGAGGAATACGGTAATATCGAATGCGTCCATCTGCACTCATGGGCCGTTCGTATCTTGCGTGATCAATTCAACGTTAATTGCTCAGTCGCAAGCTCGCAGGAGCTAGACAAGTTCTGGGAGGAGGCCGTATTCACTTCGGAAGAATTCAGTTTTGAACCAGGTTTCTTGCGACAGGAATGGGAATCTGTGGTTCAAGAGAACGAAATCACTGA
>JAGQPO010001173.1 GCA_020426665.1 Planctomycetales bacterium | reverse complement strand
AGTCGCCGACGGACAAAAAATTCTGGTCGTTTCGCGACCGCTGGATGTCCGAACTCGCCTACGCCGAACACCAGGCGGTTCGTTGGCTGGACCTTGTTCGTTGGGCGGATACAAGTGGCTTCGTTAGCGATGAACCGATTGCGTCAGGGGCGTACCGAGCTTGGGTCATCCGCGCAATTCATTCGAATCAGCCCTACGATCAGTTTTCGATCGATCAACTGGCCGGCGATCTCGTTTCGCAGCCCAGTGATGATCAACTGATTGCGTCGGGATTTAACCGTATCGTCAACACAAATTGCGAGGCCGGCGCGATCGAGCTTGAACAACTATACAAACTCAAAGGCGAGCATGTTCGTGCGGTCGGAACGGTCTGGATGGGGATGACCACCGGATGTGCCGAATGTCATGATCACAAGTTTGATCCGTTTTCCGCGAAGGATTACTACAGCCTGGCAGCGTTTTTCGATGATTTGGTCGAAGCCGGTGTGTACACGCCCGGCGATCGTCGCGAACCGTTGCACTACGTGCACTCCGACAAGATGGCTTCACGCCGAGATCGCGAGCTGGCGGGCGAAATTGAACGGTTGAAGGTTCAGATTGCTGCCAAGCCGATCGATGATCTGGCCGATTGGGAAACCCAAATCGTGGCCGAAATGAAAGATTCCAAGTCAAGGACAGATTTTGTTTGGGCGGCGGCGGAATTGCCGGCACCACGTGTCTTGGAAGGCACGTTCACGGTGACCACGATTGACGGAAAGACGGCGCGCCAAACCAAGGCTAACGCCGAGACATTCGTTCGGCACCATGCAGCGGAATGGATGACCGGATACTTGAAACCCAGCGGCGTGAAGACCGATGAAGTTCACGATGCCTGGTTCATCGACGTTTGGATCGACGAAGATGATCGTCCCGACATGATCGGTTTCCAAGTGTCAAACGGTCGATACGGTCGGCTCGGTTGGCAAACGGAGAATTATGAAACGTATTACTGGGGGAATGACTCCTCCGGCGAACTTGCGAAGTCGCATCCGTGGAGCGATCCGAAACGCGTTTCTCGAGTCGGGGATCTGCCTGATGAGTCAGGTTGGATTCGACTGCGGGTTCCATTTGAGAAGCAGATCAAAGAGGTCGGTGGCAAAACATTTGAACGCACGGGAATGGCATGGCTGCATTCCGGTGGGACTGTCGGATGGGGCGACAGTGGATTGGAACTTCGGACCGACAAGGCAACAACGCTGGCGTTAGCGGAAACCGCGGTTCGTCGCTGGTGGGAACGTCCCATGAACCGGCAAGTTTACGAACGTCGCACCGACGTTGTTGCCAAGGCATTAAGAACCGCGCCGGAAGATCGAGACGATTTGGAAACATCGATCGTGGTTGATGCATATCGCGAACAAACGCAAACAGAATTGATGTCGCGATTGCGGCAATTGGAATCGCAGCTTTATGTGATGCGATGCAGCGCCATGCCGGTTCTTGTTTCCAAGAAATCGACGCAAGCCAAAAGCACGCGTTTGCTGCATCGTGGGGACTATCAAGACACGACAGGCCCGATTGTCACCGCGGCGTTGCCCGAGTTTCTGGCGGGAACGGCGCGGGGTACAGCGGATGATCCCCTCGACCGACTCGATTTGGCACAATGGATGTTTGATGAAGGCAACCCGCTGATTGCCCGCGTCTTTGTCAATCGATTGTGGCACCAGTACTTTGGGCGTGGCATCAGCGACACGCTGGAAGATTCCGGGACTCAGGGCGAATGGCCGTCCAACGATGCGCTATTAGATTGGTTGGCTTGCGAGTTTCGTGACAGCGGTTGGGACCGAAATCACATGGTTCGATTACTGACATCAACCCGAGCGTACCAGTTAAGTTCGATACCGTCGGACGATTTGCGTCGGATTGATCCGGGTAATCGATTGCATGCACGGCAAAGTCGGTTTCGTCTGTCTGCGGAAAGTATCCGAGATTCCGCTTTGCTTGCGGCCGGTTTACTGGCAACGACAAAGACGATTCCCCAAGAGAGTTTTTTCCCCTATCAACCGGATCCGTATTGGACCCGATCGGACAAAGTCATGTACGGCAGTCGGCACATGATTTGGTCAACCAGCCCTTCGACCGAACAATACCACCGAAGTTTGTACACATTTTGGAAACGGCAAAACATTCACCCGACCATGCTGGCTTTTGATGCCCCGACGCGTCAGGAGTGTACGGCGAAGCGAAACATCACGAACACACCCGGTCAGGCTTTGGCGTTATTGAACGATCCGATTTTTGTAGAATCCGCGCGAGTGATGGCGATGCGGATTTGTGCGCCAGTTGACATCGACGACGAAACAAGGATCCAGA
>JAGQPO010001172.1 GCA_020426665.1 Planctomycetales bacterium | reverse complement strand
GGACAACGCTCGCGAAGAATTGGCTCTGCAAACCGGAATCAAAGACCTTCCACTATTGGATGAGCTATCGGAACTAGGATTCACCGCCCGAACAATTGTCGCAATTCGACTGATTCCTTTGGTCTTGGTCGCTTGGGCCGATCACCACGTTGATGCACGCGAGAGACAAGCGATTCTTTTATCGGCAGGCCGACTGGGCGTTCGACGGGACACGGATGCCTACGTTATGTTGGAACACTGGTTGCGCGAGATGCCTCCCAGGCAAAGCGCCGACGCCTGGAAACAGTACATGCGTCGGATCGTAAGCAAGATGGGTGTAAAAACTCGCCAGCGGTTTGTCGAGTACTTCAAGTCGCAAATGATGGCAGTCGCCAAGGCTTCGGGCGGTCACTTTGGGATCGGAAAAGTTTCCGCAAAAGAACGGCAGATAATTGAGGGTTTTTTGGAGGCATTGCGAGTCTGATAACATTGCTTCCGCGCTACGATTGAAAGGATCGGGGTTTTACAATGAAACGTTTTAAGAAGCTTTTGGTCTATACCGGCAGTAGTCCGGATGAGACTCTGATCAATCGGTCCGTTGTTTTGGCCATGGAGAATGATGCATCGCTGACTTGGATCGATGTGATCAAACCGATCCCAAGGTCACTTCGTTTCATTACCGGTGGAACAGACCCGAAGGAATTGGAGCGGCTGTTGGTCGAGGAGCATCGTAGAAAGTTGGTCGAACTAGCCGGCGATCTGTTCGACGACGAGGTCCCCATCGAAGTGGTTGTTCGGACCGGAGATCCGGCGACAGAAATCATTCGCGAGGTTGTTGACCACGGGCATGACTTGGTGATCAAAACCGCCGACAATTTCGGCACGTCCGAACAGCTTTTCGGAGGAGTTGCCAGGTCATTGATTCGGATGTGCCCCTGTGCCGTGTTGTTGTTGAAATCGGCGGTCCATGGCGACTTCGATCAAGTTGTCGTTCCTCTGGACGTTGAGGCGGTCGATGAATCGCATCAAAGTTTGAATCGGTCGATCGCAGAGATAGCGACGGAAATTGCACGCGCCGACGATGCCAGTTTGCATCTGATCGCAGTTTGGGACTTTCCGATGGAGGCTCCGTTTCGCCAGCGAAGTGGTGACGCCGAAGTCGACCACGCCATCGAACAGCATGAGGCCGCGTTGCGTGCGAAAATACATCAGTTGTTTCCAAAGACTGACCATTCGATTCGGACGCCCGAGGTCCATCTGCGGCGCGGATCTGCGGCGAAGGCGATCATTGAATTGGTCCAAGAGGTCCAAGCCGACCTGCTGGTCATGGGGACCGTCTGCCGCACCGGACTCGCCGGGTTTCTGATCGGCAACACCGCGGAAACGGTGCTGGTCGATGCGACTTGTTCGGTGTTGGCTCTCAAGCCCGACGGATTTGTAAGCCCGATCTCAGAGGCTGTCGAAGCGGAAACGTCCGTCTTGTAGTGTATCAAAAGCGATTTTTGCAGTTGCGTTTTGATAGCCCCCAGGGTGACAAAGCGCCGCGATTTTGTGTCGTCCTCCGGGCTGAAAAACGCACTTTCAAAACTCGCGTGTTCGGGTTGTGAAGGGGCGATGTGATGCGCGAATGCAAGTTTAGAATGCCTTAGGCAAGGGGAGTGGTCTTTGTTGTTTTTTAGGATAGCAATGCGATCACAGGTAAGTCGTGGTGAGGGATGTCAGCGCTTTCATGTAGTT
>JAGQPO010001171.1 GCA_020426665.1 Planctomycetales bacterium | reverse complement strand
CGTGTGCAAACCAGTTCCGGCACCTCATCCCCAACCAGATTGATCAACTCGGGTGATTCGTTTGATACCCAATCAAAGACCTGGTGCTTTTTCCAATGGGAATCCTTGCCGTCCTTGCCCGGGTTCTCGTACACGTACGCCGGCGTACCAGGAAAACCGACCACGAAAATGTCGTTCCAGCCATCCTTGTTAAAGTCGTACACCCAAGAAAAAAAGTTGTCCGCGTAACCGTTCATGTTCTGTGGAACGGGTTCATAGATCTCGTGCTTGGCGGCGAAATCCGGTCCGGCAAACCAATACGGTCCGTAGACGATATCGGGGACTTTGTCGCCGTTCAAATCGCCGGTGCCGACGCCTTCCGAGTAATAAGTGTCGGTCAGCTGCTGTCGTTCAAACGAATGCAACACGTGGTCTTGGGCATTTGCCCGTGAACCACAGGTAATTGACACAAACGCAGTTATCGCAACGAAAAGTAGGGGCTTGAGATGCGGGGGGCAAGAAATCTTCATGGATATCATCTTTCGAGCGTGAAAGTGTGCCAGGAGAGGTGGGGAGAGGATTCTGACGGGGCCATATTCTACAACGGCCATTGTCGTGCGCGGTAATGCAGGGCGAAAATAGAGAAGTTATCGGTCCCAAAACGCACGGGATCTGCCTAGGATCGATCTAGGAAACGCGATTGCTTGGGTCAAAGACGTGGGACCTCCGATTAGCTCTACTGAACCGACCATCGAGAACCGCAATCGGAGTAGGTCATGCTGTGCATGACAATCGTTCGGTGAATTGTTGTGTCACGACGCAGTACGGCCCAGTCGGTAGAACTTCGGAGACCAGCAATGGAATCGCGACAATTGTTGCAATGAGACGTTTTTAGATGAATCCAAATCCATACGCCGCTCCGAAAACCGTTGGCGGCGAGTTCATCAATGTACCACCGTCGACGCAATATTCGTTTCACTCGGATTGGTCAACGAAGGCACTGAGGGCGCGTCCTCCGATCGCCTGGCATCGGTGGATGGACGTATGCGGCATCGTCTTGCTGATCGTGTGGCTTATTTATTGGCTAAGTCGAACGGTGGCCGGTGGGACCTGGGGATCAGGTGACTGGAAGTCATATCTGTACGGAATTCCAATGGTATTTTGGATCTGGAGTGTATTGCATCGGCATACACCACTCGGTGATTTGGATCGGTATTGCCCGGGATTGGCAGGCCCGGTCCATGGTTGTTTCGATCAACAGGTTCTGCAGATTCACGGACCTTCGATGAGTGTGCTGGTGGGCCGGCCGTACTTTCCACCGTTTAATCCATTTGTGAAATCAGGGCTCTTATTGATTCCGGATTTTGGGACCGTGCCTGCCTTTGGTGGGGAACTTGACCAAGGCAAACGGGCGATTTCCACTCTGGATTCGGCTGATGGCGATCCAATGGAATTACTCAGTAACCTGCCTTGTGTTGATCATCATCAGAAGGTCGTTGTGAGTTGCCAGCCGTCTCGGGCTGATTTTTCAGGGATCGACAGGACGCGCCGACCGGTCGGCCAAATTGTCGCTTATCTCTTGATGGTGTTCGTCTTAATCGGACTTACGCGTTCACATTGGTTCGAATTGATCAATGCTTATGGTGGACTTGTCGTTCTCGGCATGATCGCGGCGCTCGTGATCGCCATTGGATTCGGCCTATCATGGCTTCGTTTTTTCGGTATCCCGTTTGGGAGGTTCCCTGAAGCGGCGGCATCGATTTCACCGACGGAGGTTGCGATTGCAAACAACAGGCTTGCGTATTCCTACCGAAATGATTCACTTGCACACTTTCGGTGGAAGAGCACAGGGCTGAATTGTTTGGACCGGCGTGGTCGGCTAGTCTTTTTGCTTCCGCGACGCTGCTTTAGCGAAACTCAGTGCAATTCTCTCGCAGCCTGGTTCCCCGATAGCGGACGCACGTTACCGTCAAAAGACTATTACGTCGGCCCGACACTCAACGCCAAACCACCAGTGCCGCGTAACAGTCGCTGG
>JAGQPO010001170.1 GCA_020426665.1 Planctomycetales bacterium | reverse complement strand
CCGTTTCATGTGCCAACACCTTGCAACTACGTAACAGCAACAAACGGCTGTCGGCTTGGGCGTCGCCGGATGATTCTTGATATCTGGCAAAGCTGTAGACGCCGACTCGGTCACTAAGTGACGCCTGGCCGAAAACAAAGTTCCACTTGGGATCCGGATACAGATCGGTCATCGTCACGGCCAACAAGCAGTAGGCGTCATCGGGAACCCTGGGAGTTAGCCAACTCAAAACATCGGTCGACAGGATCTGGCGTCCCTCTTGGCGCGGTCGACTTTGGATCGGTAATCCGTCCAGCGGCAACGGATCAAGCTGCCGAACCGACAAACCAAAAAACGCCTCCGCAAACTCCCGCAGCTTGCCAAGATCGGGCGCGACATCGGCCGGGAATTCGCCAAGGGGCTGAAAGTAGATGGTGTTACGTGCTTGATCGGGGCGATTCGGCTGAACGTTCTGATACTGCGCAAACGTTTGGCCTGTTTCGAAATGGTTTGCCAACCAGTCGGACGGCCCGGGCGTCGGAACCGGCATGAACGCCGAATCGGCGGGGGCAAACGCCGTCCTTAAATCACTCGTCAACCCCTTCAGCGATCCGACAGCGGCCGAACGCATTTGTTTACCGGGAGGAACAAATCGATCCGGCGCAGCCGACGAACTTTGAAATTGAACCAGACCGACCAACAGACCGCACAGCAACGCAATCGAAAACCAAATCAATCCACGACGCTTCTTTTTTGTCATTGCTATCCACCTTGTTTCAGCCATTTCCCGAATCACCGCCCCAGCGACCTCGGATGTCGGCTTCACAAGCCAATTTGGAAACGACAACCAATTTTAGTTTGGGGGTAGCGGAACTCGTCAAGAGTTTCGGCCGCACTCAGAAAGCCACGAAAGTCTTGACGAGTTCCGCTACCGTCCTAACCCAAAAATCAAAGGTTGACGAAGTGCTAGTTTCTGCGATGCACTAAGTACCTTCACCATCATAACCCGAACGCGTCAGCGAGGGACCAGTCACGACTGCGGCAGACTTCCTGCCTTCGACAGAATCATTGCCGTCAGTGCCTTGGTCGCTAAATACATCGCCAAAGAGGGCCCGATTGGCTTCAACACCGCCCCGGATTGCCTCTATAATGCGTACGTCTTCCCTTTTTAAAACTCCGGCATCGCAATATGAAAATCACAACTCGACTCTCCGGCTCAACAGCGTTGATCTGCCTGCTCATCATTTCAAGTCTCTCGCCAGCCAAAGGCGACGAGCCAAAGCCCGCAGATGCCGAAGGGAACTGGATTCAGCTGTTCAACGGCAAAGACCTCGAAGGCTGGACCCCCAAAATACGCCATCATGCATTGGGCGAAAACTATGGAAATACATTTCGGGTCGAAGACGGCCTATTGAAAGTGCGATATGACAAAGACGCTTATGAAACGTTTGACGAACGGTTCGGCCACCTGTTTTACAACAAATCCTTCTCAAATTACCGTTTGCGCGTGACGTATCGATTTGTCGGCGATCAAGTCAAAGGCGGCCCCGGCTGGGCGATCCGCAACAGCGGCCTGATGCTTCACGGTGAAGATCCGGCATCAATGACGATCGACCAAGATTTTCCAACATCCATCGAAGTTCAGTTGCTCGGTGGCAACGGGAAAGACGACCGCACGACTGCCAATCTTTGCACGCCCGGAACAAACGTGGTGCTCGGCGGAAAACTGTTTTTACCGCACTGCACGTCGTCCAGCTCCAAGACATATCACGGCGAGCAATGGGTTACTGCGGAAGTCGAAGTACGTGGATCAAAACTGGTTCGGCACATCATGGAAGGCAAAACGGTGCTTGAATACACCGAACCGCAACTGGATGACCGTGATGAACATGCCGCGATGCTGGCGGACAAGAAAGGCGGCAATCTGCTGGATGGCGGAACGATCTCGCTTCAATCGGAAAGTCACCCCTGTGATTTCCGCTCGGTCGAAATCATGATCTTGGACGAATGATCTGTCCTCTTTGATTCCACGTCACTCGGCTTCGTGCTATTTCGTAACCGCATGGTCATCCGGCTGAGGAAAATGCATGTTCGGTTTTCTGCATGGTCCGCGGAATGACAAACGTTATCGCCAGCTTTACGCGACATGTTGCAGCTCATTACGAGACGGTATGGGGTTCCGTGCTCTTCCGTTTGTCAGCTACGAAGCGATCTTCGCCTGCTCGATTGCGGTCGACGTCGGCCTGATCCCACCACCAAAAGCCGACGCAGTCACCTGCTGCAAAGCCCGTCGTCGGCATTCGGTCTTGCATCACTCGGAAGCACCAACTGTGGCGGCCGCGGCAGGATTCAGTAACGCGTTGGCAATGTTACTCGCCGGGATCAAGCTGGATGACGACGTGACGGATTCCCGTTCGCTACTGGCGCGTTTGGGACGCCGAGCGATTGCCAGTCGCGTGCGCGCAGCCCACGATTTTTTCACGGAGCAGCAGGCCGATTTTCCTGATCAACTTCGCCAATGTCTCGCGGATCATGATCAGTTGGAACATCTGGCGGGCGGCGTCGGCCTTGACACCTACACTCGGCCGACCGGTGATGCTTTTGGTTTGGTCTATGGGATTCTGCCGGTCGCCATTGCGCGAGCCTGCGATACACCGATCGACGACGGCTTGGTCATGAACTTTCGTCAGACTGGGCGACTTGTCGGTCAGGCGTTAATCGCGTTTGATTGCGCAGTCGATTATGCAACGGATCGAAAACGTGGCCACTACAATCCGCTTCGTTCACATAACGAAGTTCGCGGCGCGCTGGAGTATTCACAGCGCAAACTGATTGAACTCGGCTGGCATCTCGGCGAATTGATCGGGTTTGATTCGACGACCATCCTGTTATCTACTAGGACTGTGCGTCATCGAGTTGCAACACTGGTAATGCGAAAGACCGACGTCTTAAAACGCAGTTCGATGGCGGGCAACCATTCGCGATCGACCGTGCCAACCGCGTTCTCGTTCGGGCCGCTCCGACCACGACGCGGTATTTGCGATTGCCCATGTGACGCGTGCCTGTGCGACGGAATAGCCTGTGATGGATGTGCCGGTTGCGGGTCCGAAGCGGCAACCGCCGGGGACTGTTGTATTGGTTGCACGTGTCCGTGCGAGTGTTGTTGCGACTCCATCTGCAGCAGCACCACAGGATCATCCGGCAACGAGTCCAAGACGGGGGTGAAAGATGCGGCGCCGTTGGGGACGACAGCATCGGGCGATACCGGAAAAGTCGTCGTCGCACTAACCCCCTATGGAACGGTGCGGTTAACGAATTCTTCGGAGGGAGCAACTGAATCGGCCCAATCACGTGATGAACCGGCCAAAAGTGATTCGGGGGTGATTGAAACTGGGGAAGAGGTAGTGGTGATTCGGAAGGAGGCATTTGGCCTTTTGGTACGGCGAAAACCGAAAATACCGGACGCCCCAAGCGAACCTTGACCGCGCCCCTAGCGTCCCTCCGAAGTCACCCTTGCAAATCACATTCCGTCCGCTAAACTTTCCCCATCACGCCCGCACCCCTAGCTCAATTGGATAGA
>JAGQPO010001169.1 GCA_020426665.1 Planctomycetales bacterium | reverse complement strand
AATCAGGAATCGCCGAAAGTCTTGACGACTTCCGCTACGGTTTGAATCCCTATGACTGATTCCACCCGACCGAAACGCGTCTTACTCGTTGTGGGCGGTGGAATTGCCGCTTACAAGGCGGCGGTGATTTGCAGCCGACTGGCTCAGGCCGGTCATCACGTGCAAACGGTGATGACACGATCGGCGACCGAATTTTTAGGACCGGCGACGCTCGCGGCACTGTCGGGGCGGCCGGTGGGATTGGACGGTTTCGATTCGCGGTATCCGCTGGGTGCCCATATCGAAATGGCCCTCGATGTTGACGTGATGATTGTTGCACCTGCCACGGCAAACTTAATTGCAAAGTTCGCCCATGGCATTGCGGACGATCTGGCCAGTACGATTTATTTGCAGAATACGGCGCCCGTGCTGGTCGCCCCGGCGATGAGTGATCCGATGTGGAATAAACCGTCGCTTGCTCGAAACGTTGCGCAGTTGGTCGACGATGGCTGCGAAATCATCGGCCCCGATTCAGGTTGGCTGTCCTGTCGTGTCAAAGGCATGGGAAGGATGGTTGATCCGGAGACGATTTTGGGGCGTGTGGCGGAAATCTTGGGGGCGCCGGATCGACGTTGATTTGCATTGGGGTGACAATACCGCGACTTTCCGCCAGCCGCTTATTTTGAATGTCCCCATGCCTTTGTTTGTCTTTGGTCACCGAAATCCAGATACCGATGCCATCTGTTCGGCGATCGCCTATGCCGACTTCTTGCGCCGGACCACTCGACCCGACGCAATCGCTGCCTGTTGCGGACCGCCGAACCAGCGAACCGAATACGCACTGAAGGTCGCCAAGCTTTCTGCGCCGCGGATCGTGATGGATGTTCACCCGTTGATTGAGGACGTCTGCCAACACGACGTGACGCTAGCGACACGCGACGAGGTGTTTTATGACGTCTATCGTCGGATGGACCAACGCGGTTTGCGCAGCATCCCGGTCGTCGATCAGGCCGGTAAGCTGTCCGGAATCGTTTCGTTGCTGGATATTTTGGAATTGGTCCTCAACAGCGGTGTCGACCCGCTAAAGGCCAGACAGGTGCGTACGAACCTGTCCAAGATCGTTTCGGTACTCGGCGGGGCGTTCCAGCATGCCGTCAACCCGGACGTTGACGAGGATTTGATCGTCAGTGTTGGAGCGATGAGTGCCGGCGGATTCACCGATCACATCAAACAGTTTCCTGCCGAAAAATTGATCGTCGTCAGCGGAGACCGGCCGACGATCCAGTTGCCTGCGCTCGAATTGGGGGTCCGTGCGTTGGTCGTCACCGGCGGATACCAGTTGTCCGACGGACTGATGCAACTCGCCCAGGCTCGTGGGATCTCTGTATTGGGCAGTCCCTTTGATACCGCGACAACGACGATGCGGATCAAGGCCGCCCAATTGATCGGCAGCGTGGTCGAAGAGGAGTTCATCTCGTTGCCGGCCAAAATGCCGGTTGCCGAAGCACGCGAGCGGATCTTTCGATCACCACAAGCTGTGTTCCCGGTGCTGGAAGACGGCGAACTTGTCGGCGTGCTTAGCAAAAGTGACCTGGTCAATCCGCCCAAGCCGGAATTGGTTTTGGTGGACCACAATGAAATCGGCCAGGCCGTTCCCGGGGCAGAAGAAGCTCGGATCGTTGAAGTCTTGGATCACCACCGATTGGGCGGCTCGTTGAAATCAACCGAACCGATTCGGTTGACCATGGAACCCGTCGGGTCAACGTGCACGTTGGTTGCAAAAATGTTTCGCCAGGCCCGCATTGATCCCGAGCCGGGGATTGCCGTTTGCATGGCATCGGGAATGATCAGCGATACACTTTATTTGCGCTCGCCGACGACGACACAGACGGATCGCGAGATGCTGGAATGGTTGCAGACGTTTTGTCCGGTTTCGTTGGAAACGTTTGCCGAAAGTTTTTTCCAGGTCGGGTCGGCACTACGAACCTGCACGCCCGATCAGGTGGTTCGCGAAGATTGTAAACACTTTGAAGAAGCCGGTCACAGTTTTTCAATTTCGCAAATCGAAGAGATCGGGTTCGATCTGTTTTGGCAACGAAAGGACGAACTGTTCAACGCATTGGAAAGCATGGCGTCGGCCCAAAAATTGGATTTCAGTGCGCTGCTGGTCACCGACATCGTCAGCAACGGAAGTTTGTTGATGATGAGCCGCGAACCCAAGGGCTGGGAGGAAATCAATTACCCGGAAATGGAAGACCGGCTTTATCAGCTCGACGGCGTCGTTAGCCGCAAAAAGCAATTGTTGCCACTGATTAGCAGTTTGATGGAAGCACCCTAGAAATTCAGCTCGCCGCCGAGGTGCAGTCCATGGGCCAGGTAGTCGTTTTGGACCCACATCGCACGCGGGCGCAAGGCACCGGTCAGCGGATTGGCTTCCTCGGGAATCAGTCCCGGGTTGATGTCGCGGTCGATTTGCTCGGACGCCCGGATCACGTTGGGCAGATACAGGACCGTGTAGCCGATGTTGGCGTGCAACCGATCGGTCAATCGCACGCCAAGGCGGATGCCGGCTTCGGGGATCATCGTGAATTTGTCGCGCGATCGCGTGCCGATGTTGGTTCGTTGTGCCAACAAGCCGCCGCTGAAGTTCTGGACGACGCCTTGTTGATCCACCGTTGTGTTTCCAGCGACTCGCAACGTTTGATTGGTGTTTCCGATCGCGACACGAAGTGACGATTCCAACCATGCGCGTTGCAGCAACATGCGATGAATCATGCCGAGTTGCAGTCCGTTGAAATCGTTGGTCGTTTGGAATTGGTCGCTGGTCGATAGATTGACCGGCAGGTTTGTCGATGCACTGCGCAGGTTTTCAGAAACGGTCAACGAATCACGCAGTCGAATGTTCCGGTAACCGATGATCCAATCGGTTCGGTCACGCAAACCGCATTGTTGGCAACACACTCCATGCGACGGGCACAACGGCAATCGACCGTTGATCATCAACGATCGTAAATTCGATTCGGTGGCGATGCGAATGTCGCCGCTAACGAGCCCCGGAAAGGAGATCAATTGAGCGTCTTCGCTCCCATCGACGATGTTGAAAAACGGACGACCAAAGATCACCGTGCCGTCGCTGGAGCCGTTGTACCCATCGTCTAATTCGGCCAAGCGAAAGAATTCCGTTTCCAGTGCGATGTTTCGTTCCGGTGACAACCACAGTCCGCCGGCCACCAAAAAACCGTTGGCACTACCATCGTTCAATTCCGTTGCGCCGAATAAGACCGATGTTCCCGGTTGTCCTAGCACGGCCGCCGAACCCTGTGCCGTCCCGTCGGGACTGGCCGTCACCAAAGGCGGCGTGTCCATTCCCGAAACGCCCCACCACAGATACTCGCCGCGAAGATACAGCCTGGAATCGACTTGGCTTCGAATTCGTGGAAACATCGGTCCCCAGTTTTGCAGACTGTTGTAAACCGGGCCGCCTTGAAACAGCGGCCCGCCGACCACTGCAATCGGGGCTGATTGGTTGGTCACCATCGGGGCGTTCAATTGTGCCCCGGTTTGCATGGTCGCGTATGGATCACCTGATGCGGCAAACTGATTGCCGGCCGTTTGACCGATGCCAAAGAGTCCACCGAGCGATGTTTGGCCCGCCGAAGACGGTGTGTTGGGTCCGGAAGGTCCGAGCATTTGGTAGGGATCACCCCAGTCCGCCGCCCCGGCAGCCACACCCGGGCTGACCACCTGGGCATGGGAAATCGCAGCCACAATCACCGTTATCAGCAGCGCAGCGAGCGGACGAACCGCCACGAATGATGCTCCGCGGCGACTTCGAGTGAACCAGAATCCCGTCAAAAATGCATTCAGTACGGGGGGCAATGAACTGGTCTCCGATCGAGAAAAATGGCTAAAAATCGGCATTGTTTTCTGTTTTGGATCAAGATTGTGGCGGCCTCTGCCGAGCCCAGGACGAAATTGCGATAATTGACCATTCCGCGTCAA
>JAGQPO010001168.1 GCA_020426665.1 Planctomycetales bacterium | reverse complement strand
GACGCACTGCCGATTGCCAAATCGCTCTTGGCGTCCCTGTTGCGTCTCTCGTGGGCTCGGGTGACTGGGCGGCGTTTGACCAACCCGACACCGGAAGACGTCCCACACAAGCTGTGGTTGCGTCAGGCGACGACAAAACCGGCGTTCAAGCGATTGCAATACGCAATCAAGAACGACACATCGGTTTCGAACTTGCTGGAATGTTCCCGCGGTCTGCTGATCTGGTTGTCATCCGATCCGGATTCGGTGCTGCAATGATGACCACCGAAGATTGTGAATCGGTAATCCCATCGACCGCCTATGGAATGCAGCGTTCACAGCTGGACGCGTGGGAGGCCGCTGTCGCCGCTGACAGGGTCCCGGATCACTTGGGAGGGTTCTTAGTCGTCCGATTCGACCGAGACGATCACGGGACGATTTGGGACGGCTACGTAGCCCCAGAGACGCGTGAGGGCGGGCTGATCGTTCTGGGTTGGCTGATCGGCCGGAAATCGGCCACTTAACGAGCATTTACCAGGAAGCATCCATTCAAGGCCACCCGGTACGCCGGCGGCCGTGTGTGACACGATGGCCACGAACGCCCCGTCTGATGCGTCAGGCGGCACGTCTGGGACTGGGGCTGGGAAGAAAACTTGAGACTTTCGCCGTGGGTGTCACCCAAATGGCCGAAGGCTGCGCGGATTCGAGGGCTTCGCCCGACTGGCATGTTCCTAATGAGATAAGTTACGCTTGAGCTTCAGCGACTTAACTCCCATTAGGATCATAGAGCACTTGTGACGACATTATCGTTCGATGAGTTATGGAACAAACTGACCGAGGGTGACGAATCGACAATGCTGGAGGTCAAGCGTGGGTCTGACGTTGGAAAGTCGATCCTAGAGACCGTCTCCGCATTTTCAAACCGTACAGACGGGAATGGCGGTTACTTGCTCTTGGGTGTTGATCGCAAGAAAGACTCTCTTTTCCCCGACTATGAGGTTGTTGGCGTAGATAACCCGGACAATTTAGCATCAAGCCTCGCGACTATCTGCCGAGAGAACCTCAGCATCCCTGTTCGACCTAAGATTGCAACTGAGTCCGCCAGCGGGAAAACGGTTTTGGTCGTATACATACCGGAAGCGGACCCACACCAGAAACCAGTTTTTATTAAGAGTCGCGGATCTGCGAAAGGATCGTTTCGGCGCATTGGACCAACAGACCAAGTCTGCACAGACGATGACCTCGCATTTTTCTACCAATCTAGAGGTTCCACGACCTTTGATGAGTCAGAGATCAAAGGCACTTCAATTCACGACGTCGACGAAATTTCGTTGAGTGCCTACCGGAAGGCACGGCAATCCCAAGATGTGGCCAGTGAATTGCTTGCTTTGTCGGACAGCGAGCTTCTGTACGCGCTCAAGGCAGTTGTCGATCGGAACCCCAATTCCCCGCTGACCCTTGCGGGACTTTTGCTTTTTGGGAAGCAGGCGTCTATTAGACGCAATCTTCCGATGACCCGAATTGACTACATTCGAGTTGATGGAACTGAGTGGGTCGGAAACCCCGAAACGCGGTACCAGACTGTTGAAAAGATAGGACCATTGCTCTTGATTATTCCCCAAATAATCAACTTGGTTCTTGATGACATCCCAAAGGCTTTTCATCTCCCTGAAACAGAGGTTCACCGAAAAGATAAGCCACTGATTCCGAAGCAGGTGATTCGCGAAGCAATAGTGAATGCAGTGATGCATCGCAGCTATCGAGTCAATCAACCCGTTCAAATCATCCGCTATGCAAACAGAATTGAGATTCTGAATCCTGGGTATTCTCTAGTGCCCGATGAGCGACTAGGAGAGTCTGGCTCGCGTACAAGAAACCCAAATGTCGCAGCGACGCTGCATGACATTGGGCTCGCGGAGACCAAGGGAACTGGGATAAAGGTTATGAGGAAGGCAATGACAAAAGCTAATTTGACACTGCCACTTATCGATTCAGACAGAGTCAAAGACGAGTTCAAAATACGCTTACTCGTTCACCATTTACTGGCTCAAAGCGATGTTGACTGGTTGGCAAAGTTTGCCAAATGCAAGCTGTCGGACGACGAAGCTAGGTCTCTAATTATCCTTCGCGAGATCGGAATGCTTGACAACGCAACCTACCGCCAAATCAATCATATGGACGTCTTAACTGCGAGTGGCCACTTGAGAAGGTTGCGAGATCTGGGAATCCTAAAGCAGCACGGCAAGGGGGCGTCTACCTTCTACAAGCCGGGGGATGTATTCTTTCATCCAGAGAAGCAAAAACGCCGCAAAAAACGTGAATCGCCCAGTGAGCCTGTTACACAAGAGGAACGTGATAAGCTCAAGGCTTTACGTGATAGGCTTCCAAAGAACTTGTGTGATGAGCTAGATGCAATAAACAAACGGACCGAAGCAGAA
>JAGQPO010001167.1 GCA_020426665.1 Planctomycetales bacterium | reverse complement strand
AAACTCTTGACGAGTTTCGCTACCCTAAAGTCACACGTTGACGCTGCACTGGATGAATTTCACAAAGACCGTCAGAATCTAATAGAGCTGGTCGCCTGTAAAATGATGCGGCAACTTCCGCAGGAGTCGGATAAGATTGAACGTCCTAAGCCCTGGTGGGCGGACGCGATAGGCCAACCCGAAATGACGGCAAGAGGACGATCGATAGTGTGATGAATCAAGATGAGTCAACAAGCGGATATTTCGTATCGGATCTCCATCTTTTCTCCAGCCGATCGACCGGCGACAAGATCATGCCGGAATTGCGAAGCAAGGTTCGCGACACACACACGATGGTGCTTGGTGGTGATATTTTCGATTTTAAATGGAGCACGCATAAGAGCGATGCGCAGTCGGTCGAAAAGGGAATTCAGTGGGTCGAGGACTTGATTGCTGAAAACGAAAGTTGCGAATACCACTACATTCTGGGTAACCACGATTCTCGTCCCGAGTTTGTCACTGAACTCGAGATGCTGTCGCGAAGGCATGAGAATTTTTCTTGGCATCGCTATTTTGCACGGCTTGATCACTGCCTGTTTCTGCACGGCGATATCGCTGATGGATCGCTAAACCATGCAGCACTTGATTCGCGGCGTGAGAAATTTGAACGCAAAAAAAAGAAGTCGGGGCTCTGGCATGTTGCCTACGACATGGCCATTCACGCCAGGTTGCATCGACTGGCGGTGCTGTCGATCCGTGAGATGGTGGTTCTGCGACGCGTAAAGGAATATGTTGATTCGATCGGCCACGGTGAATCGAGCGGTGTCACGGATGTGTACTTTGGTCACACACACATCGAACTTGACGGAATCCAATATCAAGGTCTACGTTTTCATAACGGCGGCGCAGCGATACGGGGAATGAAATTCCGCATCGTCGAAACAGAACTTCGCAAACCGGCAACCGTGCGGGCGTGACGGCAGGGGCTGACTGTATGGGCTGACTGCGCAGTTCGGAGTTCTCGGGGCTCAGCGGTCTCGCACTCCTTTCATCGCTGCTCGGAAATTGCTTTTCGAACCCGCTGGTATCCGATTTTCAGCTCGTCGGCCGCTAGTCCCAACGCAGAAAAAACATTGTCGGCCGCGTCCTCGACCGCGTCGGTCATCGGTTCGTACTGCGCGGTCAACTGGTCGACCTTGTCGGAGATTCGGTCATATTCATCTTTGGCGTCCATACTGGCCAGATGCATCTGCAATTTCAATTCATCACGTTCCTGCTTTAGCTTGCTAATCACTTCTGAAAGTGCAGATCGAATATCTGACATTGCTGGATCTCCTGGGAAAGTGTTGTGTCGAGAGCCACGAAATCGGCTCAGATTGTCCGTTCTAAGTTAACATGTTTGGCGCCGGAGTCGTGCTACAATATCGAGCATCCGAAACCATTTCGTAGGGAACACTTACTTAGCAGTTCTCCGTACGGAATGTCCTAGCGTCTTCAAAACTGGTTCACCATAAAACAAGCTCACAACATGAAATCTGTTCGTCTTTATTGCATCGTTGCGTTGGCATCCATCGTATCGTTTGGCTGGATGAATCACCAAGCTCCGGCGGCCGAAACCCAACCGCTGTGGCCGGATTTGCCGCCGGGATCAACGGAACGCGGCGAGGGAGATGTTCCGCAATTGATCATTACCAAGGTTGACTCGGAATCGCCGACGGCTGGCGTCGTGATTTTGCCCGGAGGCGGGTATGGAGGCCACGCGATGGATCACGAAGGGCATCAATTTGCCGAGTGGTTCAAATCGCTGGGTGTGACGTCGGCAATTTGTACTTATCGACTTCGTGGAAAAGGAAACGCGGGTAACGGATACGGCCATCCCGCACCGATGCAGGACGCTCAACGCGCGATTCAAACCCTTCGAGCTCGGGCAAAGGAGTTGAATCTTGACCCCAACCGAATCGGGATTATTGGATTTTCGGCCGGCGGACACTTATGTTCAACCGTCTCGACAC
>JAGQPO010001166.1 GCA_020426665.1 Planctomycetales bacterium | reverse complement strand
CATGTCGGGCAAGCCGACATGGGGCGAACACCGGCACTTTCGACAGGACGCTTATGCATCCGGCATCGGCACTGGCGGTGCTGGTGCATCCGGAATGGTCGCCGGTGGTGCCGGTACAGCTGGTGGAGTCACCGGCTCTGGTGTCCCAAAATCTGCCGCCGACTCAACCTGGCTTTGCAATGCTGCTCGGCAACGCAACCGCATTTGCTTTACCCATTCGGCCGAGTCGTCCTCGTGATTCTTATTCCAAGCGACATTGAAGTTGGGGATTTCTTGTTCCCATTCCAAGATCGCACCCGCGAGCACCGTGTCTTTGGCCTCTGCCTCGTCGCCCGCGCGATGTTGATGCAATGCCAGCTCATAGAACTCGGTCGCCCACAGCGGTTTTGAGATCGGCAACTTAAACAAAGTGTCTCTTGCGCCATCAACGTTGCCATCGTCCAGAAGCTGACGGAAATGATCGAGTTGCGATCGCATCTCAACCTCGCTGATCGCTTTGGCGGATCGATTCGAAGGCACAATTTGCGCTACCAGTGACCAGGGACGCAGGTTCGTCAGCAGCATCTCTGGGTGAAGCTCGGCGTCGGCGGGTAATTCCAGAAACGATCCGATTCGCATCGCGTACGCGAGAAACACCAACGGATGAAGCGACTGCCCATTGGCGCGATAGCAACGGAGCTGATGAAGCGTCCGATTGATTTCGGGTTGAGTGGCGAGATTGGACGGCTTTAGGTTCGAAAACCGAGAAATCATGAAGGTCGTCGGCACAGGCACACAGACTGTGTATGATTGTTCGATCTGCTCCTGGACAGGGACTTCAATCGTGTAGGTTTCGGTTTTTCCATCGACTTCTCTGGTTCGCGTTTCCGTGCGGGTTTTTTGTACGGTGATCGTTCTTGTTCGCGTCTCAACCTTGGTCTCGAAGCCCTGGGTGGATCTTTCCGCGGCAAGCTCTGGTTTTCGAGTTGCAATGCGCCATAGTTGGACGGAGGCGTGGGGCATGAAGTGTTGATCATCACAATCGCACGAGAGTCGACGTATGACGTCGATCGTCTGACCGCCGGGAACACCACAAGTCGGTACGCAGGCAGCCGGGGTACAGGTTAGACCGCCTGGAGCACAGGATGGTCGCAAATGAATCCCGATTACAATCGCGTCGGGATTCAGATGATTGACCCAGGAGGCATCGGCGGTTCCATTTGGGAGAATGAAAACGAAACGGTCTTGTTTCAACATCGCAACGGAGTCGTCGATGGAGACACGTTGCCCATCACCACGAAAGACTTCGATTTCGGCCAGTGATAATTTGGAGCCCAGCGTCGCGTGGGATAAGTCCCATTGCGGTTTCCCCTCGATAAGCTGCAGCCACGGAACTGCCGCGTCAAAGCACATTGAAAAGGAATCATCCTCGATTCGTCCAATGGCCGTAAACGGGATCTCGCCAAGACCCATTTGCCAGGCGTCACGCGGCACGGGCATTGGCCTTGCGGGGGCCTGTGGATTTTGAGCGAGTTTGTTGTCTGCTTGCAACGGCCGTATTTTGATCGCGCCGGCGTCTTTATCGTCCTCGATCGCCCCTGCATCTGCTTTTTCGGCAACGTTCTCGACGCTGGGTTCGTTTTGGACTTCGTTTTGGTTGGCATTTTCCTGTTTAGCCGTGGGGTCGCTGTCTGGCAGATGATCGATGGCATCGATTGATTGCTGGACCGCCTGCATTTGACCCGCGTCACTTAGATCCGGAATCTTCATGACCGAAACGGTCAGTGACGGTGTTGACCGTTCAGGATCCTGATTTACGTCAGGCTGACTGGGCTGAAGAACAGCAACGAGGCCGGCTTGATCGGCAACCAAACACTGGCGACCAGGTTCCACGGAAAGAGCAAATGGCCTGTTCTTGCCGGCAAGAGGCGCTACTTGAATTCCAGATTGCGGATCAGCGAAGAAAGCAAACCGATTCGAAGGATCGAGTTGAACATTTTGGGCAGCGGCTAAATCCAGCGAGCCCTGGTATAGCACTCGTTCACACTTCCCCGTGTCGGTATTCCATACGGCGAGCGCCGACGTGGTGACTCCCGCAGGACGAACACTGGCGGTGACTCGGGCAATCGCGTACGGGTGTTCTCCCACGGCACGCCACTGGGTCGGAGCGACCAGGCTTAGCTTTGTGTGATCGCCGTGGGGAGATTCAAATTGTGCCGTCTGTTGGCCGCTGGCAATTTCAAAAACACAGGTCTCCGTCGGACCCGGTCCTTTGGAATTACCAATCAAATGAGTACCACCACGCAAAAAGCATATCTGCTGGTTGCTGATTCCAAACGGTGCAAGGATCCCTTCAACATCGCCGATGGCTTCGCCGCTGTTGCAGTCCCATGCGTAGATCAAACGATTGGCCGATACCCCACATAATATCTTTCTGTCCGGGGACACCCGAAGTTCCTGAATCAGGGCGTTGTTTAGTTTTTCCTTGACGGTCTCTGCAGATTTCCAAATCAGTTCGCCGGTTGCCGCATCATACGCCTGGATGATGTGGGGGGACTGTTGCACGGCAATGTAGGCGACCGTGTCATCGTGATTCCACGTGATCGCAGTTGGGCGCTCGGGAAACCGGAGATCCGTTACCTCGTGATTGGAAACGTTGATCAACCGGCAGACATCCTGGTTTCCGATGCGATTGAGAACAAACAAATGTTTCCCCGACGGTGACCAAGTCGGTGTGGTATCAGAATCCAGCTCAAGGGTGTTGATTAATTCCAAGTTGGGCACGTCGTCTTGGCTGTACAGACATACGTTGCCAACCGGCAGCAGGAGTGCCGTCACTGTCAGGATTGAGCGTAAATTCAGGGGCATGCTTGTCTCGATGGTTTTGTGCCAATGCGTTTCCGATGTGGCGTGAATGCGTCAATGCAACGTCGGCCTAACAAAATTCCTGGCCATCATAATTTGCGAGAATGGACGAATGGGGCGACAGTAAATTTTGACCGAATTGATGGTATTCTGATTCTTTTTCCGCTAACGAGTACCCGCCCGCCGGGGTGACCAGCGACGCAGCGTTCCGTCGAGTGACACAGACAGCAGCGACAGTCCATCGAAAGTGAATTCCAGATCGGTAACGGCATCGCTGTGACCTTGCAGCGACGCTTGGAATTCGCCGGTGATCGCATCACAAAGTGTGATTTCCGAGTTGGCGCCGCCGATCGCCAGTGTTTCACCGTCGGGGGAAACGGCAACCGTTTCGGACAGCGTCGTGACGACTCCTACCTCGCGTCGCCAAAACCAAAAAGATGTCAACGCGCTGATTGCAACCGCCAAGAACGTTAGCGCCCCAAGGCTAGACGCGATTCGATGTCGATTGGCAAACTTGATCAGCGATTCCCGAGGAGACAGCGACCTGGCGAACACTCGATCGCCCGCCAAAAAAGAACGCAGGTCTTGCGTTAATTCCTGAACGCTCTGGTATCGGTCTTGCGGAAGCTTTTGCAAACACTTTCGAGTGATCGCCGCCAAATCCTGTGAGCACTGGGGGCAAATGACGCGAAGATCCAACGGATCGTCATTGCAGATCGCGTTAGCGGCGAGCCCTATGGTCTGGACGCTTTTGGCGTAGGGCAATCGGCCGCACATCAATTCAAAGAGGATCACTCCTAGCGAATAGATATCGGTGTGAATATTTTGTTCTTGATCTCCGTCGAACTGCTCGGGGCTCATGTACGCCGGGGTGCCAACGCCTGTATAGGAATGCGCCGTCCCCGTCGGCTCCACCGACTTTGCGATCCCGAAATCCAGCACCTTTGGATGGCCATCCGTCGTCGTCAAAATGTTGGTCGGCTTCAGGTCTCGATGGATCACGCCGCGCTGATGAGCGTGGAGAATCGCTTCACACACTTTGATAAGCAGTTCGACTCGCTGGCGTGTCGACAGTTTCTCTTGGTCCGAGTAAGACGTTATCGTTGGCCCGTCAACATACTCCATCACGAAGTACAGAGCACGCTGCTGCCCGGATAAACACTCGCCTGCGAAGTAAACCTCGGCAATCCCCGGGTGACGCAGTTTTGCCAGCGTTCTGATTTCGCGCCGAAAACTTTTTGTGATCCTTTCATCGCTTCGTGCCGTATTGAGGACCTTGACCGCGACGTCGCGTCTGGGGTTGTTCTGCAGCCCCTTGTAGACATCACATGTCAATCGCCTGGAGATAATTCCAGTAATCCGAACGGGACCAATTTCTTTTACCGTTGGCAGTTCCGGTGATCCACGATCGAATTGATCGATG
>JAGQPO010001165.1 GCA_020426665.1 Planctomycetales bacterium | reverse complement strand
TTTTTGTCTCCACAATCTGTTTCCTACTGTTGTCATCCTGTTTGGCAGGTTGCTCCGATCCCAAGCCAACCGTGATCGAGCCGACCAATGACGAGCAAATGGATATGTTGCGCTCGATGGTCGAAAGCGAAACGACGGCCGAAAGTAATACCGATCAGGAACGCGACGAATAGGCGCTGCCTTTGTTCAATCGCTCGTCCCGAAGTGACCTCGATTTACAAAGCTCACTTCGGGACGGCATGAACTCTCTGCCAAAGGTTTCGAAGTTCGGTTGACGCTTGGGCGTGGTGATCGTCCGACGCTCTTGACGATTAATTCGAATCGACAGCTTCATTCCACGACATCCACTGGCGGTTGATCCACTCGGGATCCGGAACCGAATCGGTGATCAGGTACCGATATTTTGATACTAGCGGATGCTGCTGATCGATCACGATCGGCTCGTCGACACAAGGCGTAAAACAGAAGTAGGGCTTGGTCGGGTGCAGCCGAGCCTTTTGTGGCGACCGTAAGTTTTCTTGATGACACAATACGGTGATGCCGGCGGGCTTTCCATCGACCAGCCCCGACAGACAAACCCATCGCGATGCTTCGTGGTTGCCCTTGATTCGATCCGAACCACGGTCGTTCAAAAACTTGCTTCCGATGCGAACTTCCGCCTCATCGGCTGCCCGATCGCGGTCCTCCGGCAGCAACCAGACCATCGGTCCGCGAACCGCAAAACCGCCGTAATGAAACGACTGGATCGTCAGCGGTCGTTCGGTATTTGCATATTGAGTCGAGTGCAAATCAAACGCATGATACGACCCATCGGTCGGAACCGCCGTGATTCGCCATCGTTCGCGCAACACATCGACCACAGGTGCTTGTTCGGCACGATGGATAAGATCCACTTCGAACCCGACGCGATCGGCTTCGGCAAAGACGTTGACGACGCGCTGGTGCAAAACTCGACCATTGCCCTTGGCGAGATTCCAAAAATCAATCTCACGCTGGTTCCAGGTCGTCTTGACCCAAGCCGAGAAAATTCCATGTTGATGGGCATGATCGCTGGGAAAGGTCGCGGTCACGATGCGACCGGCCGGTGACGTCACGGGATGCAAGAAACCGCTTCGCCGATAGACAGGATCAATGCCCTGTGGCAGCGGCGGTGAGATTTTGTTGTAGACCAAGATCGGCCGGTCATTCGCTCGGATCGTGATCGTTGCGTCATCTTCCAACACGCGCAATTCTCCATTCGATACGTCGCGCGAATACACCTGCGGAACTTTCGATGCAATCAAGCGTTCGGTGTCGACATGGGACGCGAGTTCCGGAACCACTCGGATCAATTCCGAAAGCACGAGTTCGGCGACCGCGACGCTACCCTGATCGTTCAAATGTGTATGGTCAGCTCCCTCCGACATCATCGGTTCGAACACGCGAAATGCCGTCGCGCCCACAGCCTCGCATTGCTGGATACTCAAGCGATGCAGATCGACCAGTGGGACCTGTTTCATCTCTGCAACGGCAGCGGTCGCCGCGGCATACTCCGCCAACGTCGGCGAAATCGTTTCATCCGAATTCCATTTTCGGCGTGTCAGCGACGTGATAAGAACGGGCTTGATATTCTTCTCTCGAGCTTCATCGACATAGGCCGCCAAGTGTTCCCGAAAGTCGCCGTCGGCCGCGGATTCGCGTTGCGATCCCTTCCCCGGTTGGTCATTGTGTCCGAACTGGATCAAAATGTAATCGGGTTTTGCGTCCAAACATTTCTGCCAATGCCCTTCGTCCCGAAAACTGCGCGAGCTGCGACCACCCATCGCCAGATTGATGCATTCCACGCTGTCACGAAACAACGTCTTCGCACCGCGGCCCCAACCGGCGTGATCGGTCACCGTCGAATCGCCAGCCAAAACGATTCGCACCCGATTCTCCTGCGCGGCTACCGGCGCCGCAGTCAGCATGAAACCTGCAGTAACACAAACGGTGAAGCAGCGCACAAGCCAAGATTGAATCATCGGTCGTCCTTCATTGAAAAAGTACCAAGACCGAGATTGTAAACAAAGCCGGCACGTCGAACAAAATCGCCCCGCAGGATGGCCGAGAAAGGCTGTCAGGACTAAACGGCACGGGCATCAGTGTTGGTGTCCACGCTTTAGGGACCGTCCAGCTTAGCGACAGCGGGTAGCAGTGTATTTTTGGGTGGAAATTCCCCTCTGGTGTGCGTCACCACCCAGTGATGTCACACGCCTTGTGAAATTCATCTCAAGTCTTCACCTCGGCATGCGGAAGTCATCGTGCGA
>JAGQPO010001164.1 GCA_020426665.1 Planctomycetales bacterium | reverse complement strand
ATCTCGTGGCTCATGTTCGCCAAGAATTCGCTTTTCGCTTTGTTGGCCGCGTTGGCCTGGTCACGGGCTTTACGTAATTCGTCTTCGTATTTTTTCAGGTCGGTGATGTCTCGCGAGATTCCGAACGTCCCGATGACTTCGCCTTCGTCACCGGTTAGCGGCATTTTCGTTGACATGCACCACGAGTCTTCTCGGTCGGGCCAGGTTTCACGTTCGACCAAATTGACGACCGGCTGGCGGGTCCGCATGATGCGAAGTTCGTCTTCTCGTGCCGCTTCGGCATGCAAGTCGGTGAAAATGTCCGCGTCGGTTTTTCCGACGGCTTCCTGGGCGTTGGCCAATCCGAATTTCTGGGCCATCGCTTCACTGATGCGAACAAAGCGGCTGGCCGGATCTTTGAAATAGATGCAGTCCGGAATGTTGTCCAACAGCGTCGTCAGCAGGTGCCTTTCCTGTTTCAGTTCACTTTCGGCGAGGTAGCGATCGGTCACATCCCAGAAAATCAATTGAACGCCGATGACTCGCCCATCGGCGTTCAACACCGGGCTTTTGATTCGTTCGATCCAGCGCGGCTTTCCGTCTTTGTCGACCGCCCGTTCGACGTTATGCAGCGACTCGCCCGTTCGAATGACTTTCTGGTCATCGCGTGTGTAGGCGCTGGCAATTTCCGGTGGGAACAATTCTTCGTCGCGTTTCCCCAGGACTTGATCCAGGGTGCAACCGCGGGTGCGCAAGTACGTTTCGTTAGCGAACAGCCGCCGGCCTTCGGTGTCCTTGATCAAAAGGCTCAAGGGAAGCGTGTTGACGAGTGACTCGTAGGCGGCCCGCGAATGATTCGACTGGGAGGGATGAAATTCACCGCTCCCGGAGTCGTCGGGCGTCGGCGGTTCTGTGTCGAAGCCGAAAGGGTCTGGCATCAGTCGAATCTCGGCGTTTGATCCCGCTTCCGCTTTAGTCAATACGAATCACTCGCAACACTTCTTGACCATTGTGACTTCGTTGCCGGTCTCGTTAAAGCTCAATTCGTCGGCAAAACTTTTCATCAGGACGAGTCCTTTGCCGGATTCTGCGGCGAACAAATTTCCGTCGACTTTCTCCGGTACCTTCGACGTGTCAAACCCGTTTCCTTCGTCGCGAATGACGATTCGAATCTCCTGTTTGCTTGCCGTCGCCTGGACGAAAACCTGGCGATCCTTGTACGGTGCTTCCTGTTTTCGACGTTCGATCAAATCGGACGTCGCGTCGTCGTAGATGATCGCGTGGTGTGCGGGTGTAACCGAGGGACCGAGTTGCAGGTTGCCTCGGTACATGGCATTGACCAGCGCGTGTTCGATCGCGACGCCCAATCGGTTCATTTCGGCGCCGCTGATTAATTCCATTCCCGAAACGACTTGCATCAGCAGCCCGACAAGAGGCGAAATCAACTCGCTGTCGTTGGGCATTTCGAATTCGAACACGTTCTTCGTCAATTTCGAAATCAGTTTTGCGAAACTGGCGTCGGTCCGGATGACTCCCAAAACGTCGATAATCGTATCGTTCAGCAATGATTGCAGGTGATTTTTGGGAACGTATCCGGCGGCACCTTTCTGCAACGCCTCGGCCGCCAAGTCTTCTGAACCGCGGGCGGTCACCAGAATGGCGGGGATGTGGGGAAAGTCCGAACGCATCGTTTCGACCAACTCAAGCCCGTTCACTTCGGGCATTTCCAAGTCGGTAACAACAATGTCCAACGGTTCGGCGGCAAGAACCTCCAACGCAATTCTTCCGTTGGCGGCGTGTCGAACATCGTGGTTGCCCTCTTCCAACAACATTCGCATCTCGACCGCCTGTGTCGGGCTGTCCTCAACCAATAATACTTTTGCCATGATGCTGTTCTCCGGTGACTTGGGAGGGGTGAGGTTCGGTTCTGTCAGGGAACCACCGCATCATGGTACACGTTTTTTCACCTTTTGATGCCCGGTTGGTGCCCCAAACTCCCCGACTTTGAGAACTTACTTTCTGGGTAAGGTTTCCCGAATGGTCCGCTGGCAACGGTCAACACTTTCGTTTTCGCGGGCGTACCCGAGCAGGCGGCACAGTTGCTGGTCCAACGCGGCTTGAATGCTCGCCAGCGTTTCGTCGGGAATGTCGCGCATCCAGTGGCTGTCGCGATATTCGGACTGGTATTGGGCGAACGTTTTTGCGTCGCCCGCTTTGGTGCTGTGGTTGATAGGAGCCCAGGAATTCGATGCGTCCGACCGATCAATTCCTTCGTGTTTTCCTGTGCCAAGAAACTCGGCCAGGCGTTTTGTCGCCGCCTCGTGGTTCTCCAAAAAGTCTTCGTAACGCAGCAAAATGGCATTGTCATACGAACCGCAGAATGACACACAGCCATGGACTTTGCGATTCCACAGGTCGATCACAGAATCGTATCGCTGGGTCGGCGACGTGTCGTAGGAACACGGTTGCCAGCTGTGACTAAGGAAAGTTTGCCAGTCGCTTCCCGGGATCAAACGCATTCCATAGGGGCGTCGACGCATGGAGACGAGCCACGCATAGGGGTTGCGGACCAGGCACACGAATCGAGTGGATCGGAACAGCCGATGCTGTTGAAGCGTCTGGCCGACAACACGTCGATGTTTCCAGCCGAAGTTTTGGGCGTCGGTTAACCGGTAATAGGCCGACCACAAAACGTCTTGTGGTAGGTGCCGATGACGAAGCACCCAAGCGGCCAGCATTCCGCCGGCGCCCTCGCGGCCCGGAGCCAGTCTGTCGGGGTCAAGCGGTTGGTCGCCTTGGACACCAAGCAAATGCCGTTTGACAAGACTTCTAAGCGGACCGACGTATCGGCTGGCCGAACCGTCAAGCAAACGGATTTCGGGTTGACGGCGAAGAATTGCTTCGACGTAGTTCGTACCCGAATTCCGTTCGCCGAAGACTTTGACGTTGATTGAGGGTGTCAAATCAGTCACAAACGGTTAGGGTAAA
>JAGQPO010001163.1 GCA_020426665.1 Planctomycetales bacterium | reverse complement strand
GCTCGCGGCGGCGACGGCGCCGGCGTGTGACGATTCCGACGACGCCGAAGCCTAACAAGGCGAATTGTCCTGGCTCTGGAATCGCCGTCACATGAGAAACAACCAAGTTGTCAACGAAGATGCGCTCGTTGTTAGTCGAAGTGCTTTGGCGAAGCGCAAACTGCGTGACGAGTCTTGAAGAACCACCTACGGAACCCGCAAATGTCTGACCGCCAACGGTCAAAGAAACGGTTGAAGTGTCCAAATCAAAATCGACGACCACGGACTCCGTGTCACCGAAATTAAAAGACGAAGTCGTGATCGTGTCTGCCGAAACGCGGCCAAAGTTCTTCAGGAATCGTCGAACGCCGTTGAGGACTTCCGCAACGGCTGGAACGCTAATTCTGAATTGCGACGGAGCACTGGTGCAGCAGATGGCGTGCTTTATGGAGATGCGGTGCGTCATAGCGCCGCTTTGAATTGTTCCAACTGGCGAATCATGGGCGGCGAAAACGGATCAAGTTTGATCGCCTGCACTTGCGCCTCGATCGCCTCTTCGACGCGATCAAGGGAAAAGTAGCATCGGGCACAGGTGTCTAGCCGCGCGGCCCTCTGGTCGATGTCATCTTCGTCCAGAAACTCAATTGAATCGAGACTACACCTGAGTGCCCGATCGAAGTCGCCTTCGGTGTTGGAGACCAACCAAGCATATTGATTATAAAGTTCACCCAACTCGGCCTTGTAAGCTTCCGGCGGGATGATCTTCTTTCTCGCTTCGATTCTCGCGATGCTCGTTTTGAGCGCCTCTTGGTTCTGCACCAACTGTTTCATAACCGTTGACTTCCAATCGGAGTCATTGGGATCGTCCAGACGGTACATTCGAATCAGAATGTCGATGTTGTCATTATCGAACCGATAGGCGAGCTGCAACTTTGTTTTTACTTCGCCCAGTGTTTCCGCGGTCGGGCCATTTTTGTCCAGCATCGCCAAGCCGCTTTCGTAGTGATACAAGCTTCGAATGCGGCTTAGACTGATTTTCCATTGCGACATTCGCGCCTGGTAAAGCCGGTCTTTTTCAGCGCGGTCGGCAATCGGAAACAGGATGCTGGCGGCATCGTCATGCCTTAGTTGTTCACTAAACATCCTTGCCAGTTCTTGACGAGCGCTAACGCCGACAATTGATTCGATATCGCAATGGTCGATGATGGATCTTATTTCACGTTCCGCCCACTTAAAACGCCCACGGGCTTTCAACATTCGTGCCACTTGGTAGTGGGCGATGGCGATTTCTTGCAATTGGTGATCGGACAGCTCGTTGCCAGCATCCTTTGGTTTCTCGTCATCCTTCTTTTCGTCATCGCCTTCGGCAACTATCTCTGGCAGCGGATTGATGGCCAGCGCTGCCGACGCCAATTCTTGTGCGAGTTGTTTCTGGTCGGTTTCATCCATCGCCTGCGCGGCGGAATACATCAGTTCGGCGTTTTCCCCGAACGCATGGAGGTGTCGTTGGTACAATTCCACAACGACCGGAAACAGACCTTGACGGATCGACCACGCGGAATGCTCGGCCAGATCGCGTGATGAAGGCGAGACCAGGTCGATGTGGTCCATGACCAGCGCCAAGGCCGGCTCCGTAGAATTTTCCGCCAGCGCGCGGGTCGCCAGCACTCGAATCAACTCCATAACCGATGCAGATGTGACTTCGGGGCTGACGCCGGAATCGACACGTTGGCGTTGGTCGGCAATCAGCTTACTCCATCGCTCAGGTGCATATCGACCTTCCTGTAAATCTTGTGCATAGGCCAAAAGCCACTGAGCCGAATCGCGGTCGTTTTCTCCGATGATTGCTTTGATTCGCTCAGCCAACCGTTGTCGACTCGCCTTTTCGCGACTGAGCGGTTGCTTCAAGACCAACATCGCGGCGCGGCGGCTTAGTGGGACGCTGCGGTCAAATCGGGCCAGTCGAGCAAGTGGTTCGACCCCCATTTGGTCTCGCAGTCGGCCGAGTAATTCGATTCGCCCGAGACGCTCCGTCTCCGTCTGGGCGCCATACTCGCTCAAGATTTCCCGCACTTCCTTGGGGTCAGAGTCTTTTGACCAACTGACCTGCAAACTGCTTATCAAATACCGAGCCGCAGATAGGATCTCGCTGTCGTCGTGGTTTTGCGCTTCTCGAAGCGCGTCGAACGCTTCCAAACCATACATTTTCAGCTGATTGCGGGCGCGAATTCGTGTGGCGTAACTGTCGCTACCCAGTTTTTCAATCAGTTCGCGGATACGTTCATCGGTGGATTGCTGGGGCTTGTCACCGTCGGTTTCACTCGCCGATGCAACACAGCATCCAAATCCCGGTCCGAATGACGGCCCCCCTGGTCCGAACGCCGTGACCATAAGAAAAACGGACATCCAGACGGCCCGAAGCTTGAAACTGGTGGCGACTCGGAAAGCCGCGGATTGCGTAAGAACGAGCATTTTGACGTGTTTCCGTGAACGATTTCCAGTTTTCTTCACGTTTCTATTCTATCGGTCCTCCGGAAAAAGTGCAGCACGAAAGGGCACCAATGAAGCGATCGGAGAGAATGTTGGTCGTTGGAAGGCAAAAATCGGCGTTTTTTGAAGAGAAGCCGATGGTCGGACACCGCAATTACCAAGATCCCGGACGCTTAATCGAAGTTCCCAGACGGAGCAAAAACAGGTAGGATCCGTCGGACTGAATTCGAGCAGTCTGAATTATTTCACAACATCATCCGAAGCGACGAATGACGCGAAATTCAAACCAGTCCGGCGAATCGAACGCGACGGACGGCAAAAAAGGCTTTAACCCGGAATCGGTGCTGCCACCGGACAAACGTACGCCGGAGCAGCGTCTAGCCGATTCAATTCGGACTTCCGGACAGCGCGAAACGGTT
>JAGQPO010001162.1 GCA_020426665.1 Planctomycetales bacterium | reverse complement strand
TGCAACAGCGCGCCGCTGGAACGTTCCTTCAACCCCGGAGAACCGGTGACGACAACGACGGGGGATTTTTCTGCAAACGCGCCTGCGATGGAGTTGCAGACACTTAGTCCGCCGACACAATAGGTTACGCACAGTGCCCCCATACCGCCTAGCCGAGCGTAAGCGTCCGCGGCGAAACCGGCACAATCTTCACGGGTGCAGCCGATCATTTCGATCGGACTCTTTTCAAGTTCGCTGTACAGTGACAGGACGTAATCGCCGGGAATTCCAAACATATGCTGGATTCCATAGTCCTGCAGACGTTGGATCAAGTATTGTGCGATGGACACGTTGGCCGTCACGCGACGTACGGCATGATTTTCTTTCACCGAAGATCTCATTAAACCCGAAGCGTCCATGGTTTTGCCTCCTGATAGAAACATTCGACGTTCACCATCATTTTATCCCATGACACAGAGGTCGACTGCATTCAACGAGATTTTGCAGATGCGATTCAGTTCGTCGGAGGCCCGAGCCGCAATGTGAACGTTGGCTCTCGTTGCGGGGACGGGCCCCATCGCTCGCGCGATTCGGCTGAGGTCAATTGAGTGTCAGCCCGAGATCGTCCAGCATCACAGTTCCTGATCTTGGGTCGGCGATTTGGATTTGTACATCGATTGCATCGATCGGCGATTCTTGACGCGGGACCGAGAACTCGATCGACCGTCGCGTCCATGTATCGGATTCGCCTGTCAGGTTCAATCGACAAAGTTCATCGGCTCCACTGCGAATCGCGAGCGTTACCGTTTCCTTCGCCGTGTCCATTGAGCGGACCATGATGGACGCGAGATAGGTTTGTCCCGACGTCACCGGAATGGATTGGGACAATATCCATGATGACGTTGGTCGATCGTTTTCGGCGCGGCGAATGGTCAGGCACGCGCTGTCATGATGCCCGCCGGTCGTGATCGAAAGCGGAGGACTGCCGCCCAGAAATCCGCCGGCTTCTGACTCGGCGTCGGACACCGGCAACAGGTCCCAATAGGTTTCCAAGGGCAACTCAAAATCACCGCCCAACAACGGTAGAGTTCGTGGCGGTTGGTCGCTGGCCGAATCAACGATCTGGTTGACCGAAGCCATTGGCAGTATCGCGATTCGGTCGACAATCGCTTTCAGCTCTTTGACTTTCCCAACCGCGGTCTCTTTTTCGGCGGGCGTCGAGAACGATTGATTGAGTAACCGTCGCGCTTCCGAGCGACAGATGTCAATAAACGGTGACACGTCGCATGCCTTGTCCAAGTCTCGGGCCGAATCGATCGCATCGAGTGCCGTGTCAAACGCGCCGCGTCGCAGTTCATGTTTGGCCAGCCCCAACCAAGCGGTCGAACGATGACGTTGAGAAACAGCCGTCTGAATCGCCTTTCGATACCACCGGTCGGATTGTTCCAGGTCGAGCCGGCTTTCTTGCTCGGCGACTTTGGCGGCACCGATCAGCGATATGGCGTCGTCGGGTGCAAGTCGGATCGCGGTTTCAAAATGTTGCATCGCGGTGTCCCATGACTTTGCTCGAAGACCGCACCACCCGGCGATCTGATAGGCCCGCTGATTTTCCGGGTTTAGCTCGATCGCCTTCGCCGACCATGTTGTTGCCGGACCAAGGTTGCCTCGTGAAAACTCCAGTGAAGCGATCAACGAAGCTTTGCGGCTGGCTGCCGGATCAATTCCACTGCGTTTGATGATCGCGTCTGAATCGCGATACGCAAACTCGATCGCTTGATTCCTGCCTCGCAAATCGTCCAGTCGCACGAACGGCGCATCCATCGTGTCTTGGACTTCGAATCCATACCCCACGGCCGTGAAGAACGCTTCGGTGGCGGTATCCGCCTGGCCCAGCGCCGCCGCGGTCGCACCGACGTGCCAATACACCCAATGTGATTCGGGTGTCAGCCGCCTGGCTTGGCTGGCGTCGCGAAAGCTGGTTTGCAAAAGTTCTACGGCGCGACGGCGTTGTCCCGGATCGGAGGCGAAATGCTTTTGCATCAACTCGGCTTGACGCAGGGCGACCGTCGAACGATCGGCATACCCGAATGCGGCGGACGGTCGAATGGCGATGCAGCGACCGTATTCGGAGCGTGCCAATTCGTAGTGTTCCATGGCTCTGTCAAAATCACCGCTTTCTTGGGCGTTTTGGGCGACCAGAAAATAGGATTGGGATAGCGTCAGACGGATCCAGTAGTCATCCGGTGCTTGGTCGGACACTCGTCGCAGGGTCTCGGTCGCTACGTTCAGTGCTCGGACGGATGGATCATCTGTCGACTTTGTCAAAAACGTCTCACCATATTCGCCGAACCATGATCGATACGCCGGGTCGACGCTGGCGATCAAACTGTACATGGCCAGCAACTGTCCGTCGGCAGCGTTTCGGGGTGGTCCCAGATCAATCGGTTCGACGCGTTTGCCGCCGTTCAAACGGAACGATGCCAGACTGCCCAGCCAGCGCGCCGCTTCGGCGGGCCGAAAGGTTTCGATGCGATTGGTCAGCTCGACCGATGCCATGGCTTCGCGTTTGCCGATGCTCGTCGACAGGTAACTGCGAAACATCTTCAACGCGCTCGGCGTTCCGCCTTTGGAATCGCTTCCCATCAAGGCGACCATTTTTGTCACGTACAGCGAATTCAATGCGGAAAGCACTCGATAGACTTGCCATCGCAATCGATCGCGTTGAAGTGGTGTCAAGTCATCGTCGGGTAGGTCGTCCCACCAGGTGTTGCTGTCCCACACACCCAGCTCATCGAGCGACGCTTGAAACAGGACAATGGCTTCGCTGTCGCGGGCGAGGTGGTCAAAATCTTC
>JAGQPO010001161.1 GCA_020426665.1 Planctomycetales bacterium | reverse complement strand
ATCGGTGGTCGACTCACCTGAAGTGGCCGAAGCCTGTGCACGAGCCATGGAGTCGATCGGCAGGTTGCCCAGCGGCAGTTTCGTTGGCGATGATGAACCGGAGTCCAATTTGCGAGAAACGACGGTCAAGCGATTGATCGCATTCCGTGACGTCTCGCAACTGGGGCATTTTTCGGTGCATGCCGACAGCCCTTGCGTGGCGGAGGTTTTTGAAATGTTGTTGCGACCGAACACGTTGCAGCAGCTTGAACCGCTGTGCGGCGAATGGATCGGTTGGGCGCGTCGCAAGACCGACGGTATGTTGTTGATCGGAACGTTGCGGCAGGAAGCCGGCGATCAATTCGTGGTGCTTGCCGATGGGACACGTCTGCGCGTCCAGTTGGCCGAGCATGTCGAATTGCCAATCGATTCAAAATGCGTAGCGCTCGGCAAAATCATTTCCACTGATGAAGCACCACTTGTCCAGCTCGTTGCGGGTGTCGTGGTGCCTTAGAACCATCCGACCATCGCACGTGGGCAATATGACCGATTCATCTCCAGTTCCTGAAAGTGATCTCACCGGCTCGCCGGCAAACGTCGAGCTGCCACAAAACGCGGGCTCGCCGCAAACCTCTGCCGCCATCACCAATGCCCCCGTCACCGCCGATGAATCGGCCGCAACGGTTGATGGCGGGGCGGGATCGCTACTGGACACGCTGACCTATGGTCTTTCATTGCCGGAACGCACCGCGCGCAGCGCGTCGGCGGTTGTTGGTGGTTTGGTCAATGAAACAGCCGGGTGGTTGATCCCTGCCGCCTTCCGTTCGTCGAAAACATATTCGGCGTTCGTCCAACAGGCGTTGGATATGATGATCCATGACGTCGGCGGCGTCGAAAATCCGGCGGCGCTTGCCGAGGGTGCCCCGGAGGCTCAGCTCGCACAAAAAGCCGTGGGCGGACTGTTGGACTTGGCGGGTGCGGCCACATTGCACCTGTCACCGATCACGGTGTTGGCGGTATTCAATGACGTCGCTTACGGGTCAAGTCACTATCTACGACGGCTGAGTGACGAATTAAAACGTGAAGGAATCATCGACGAATCGTCCAGCATCGATCACGTGTCGGACCTTGTCGATGCGCTTCAAAAAACCGGCGCACGCGCCTCCGATGCAGCCAACGCACCGCCGATGAGTGTCGACGGGATGACCGAAACGATCATGCAGATCACCAACGAGATCAAGAATGTTGATCCGAGGAAACTGATTCCGCAAAGCGAGGTCAAGCGATTGTGGAATGAGATGGAAGACGCTGCCGGAAAAGCCGACGTCGGTTTGTGGGACGTGAGTACGACGATGACCATGTTCGCGATCGATCGTTTATCTTTGTCGACACGCGGAGCGCTCTCGACCGTTCGCGTCGCAGGCAGTTTGCTGGACGAGCACTTCCTTTCGCATTACAGCGATGCACTGACCGCAATCGCCGACCGCGGGTTTTACGAGACGTTGTCCGAATCATCCCAGCCGTACTTGGAGGCCGCGTGGCATAACTTCGATTCGACTCGTGAAACTTGGACCGAAGACCTAGTGACCGGCAGGATGCCAAAACGATTTTGGGCCGCGTTTGTGGATTGGTTCAAAAAACGCGGGAAAGATCCCGACGTCACGCAGTGATCAGCTGACGTCGCAGCGGTTGATGACCGACATCGCTGTGCCGGTTACGTATCCAAGAATAATCGCCACCACGAAGGTCAGCCACTTTGAGGATGATGACGACGATGCAGCGGATTTTTCGAGTCTCGGAGAGACGCGACTACGTGACTTGCCGACAGACTCGCAACTGCGTGCGGTGAGACGGTTGATATCATGGATTGGTGGCGATTAGTGAAAAGTGTCGAAAATCAAACGATTGTCGACCGATGCCACCTACTTCGTAGGATTCATTTCTTTCAGCGACTTGCCCAGCCGTTTTCGGTTGGCAGTTGTCGTTACCTTGCGTCGAGGTTTTGTCGTCGTGCTAGCATCACTTCCAAGTAGAGCGGCCAGGGTCGGTTGAACCTCGGGCTCATTCTCGGGAACACCGATCTGTTCGACAGCGTCGCTGACGCCCAAGATCACCGATTGACGCACTCCGTCGCGGAGCCATTGGAAAAAGTTCATATTCATCGTGTTGAATCCGTTCAGGTGGCGGGATTAAAAAACGGCGCGCCGGTGACACGGTCGGTACATCGGCATCACGTCGCGCGAGTCTTGACATTGATGTCCGCCTTCTAAGATTCCGTCGACTGCCGCGTCCAGGTTGATTTCAGTCGGCATCGATTTCGGGGGGAGCGTCGACCCAATCAAAGTCGGCAAATGAAATGACGTTAACGTCGTCTTGGCGAGATTTAGGGCTGACGCCAATCATTCGCGGCAATTGGGGATTTGAGGCCACGGCATCGCGGATCGCGGCGGTCCCGCAAACGAAATAAGCGGTGCTGCAAGCTTCGGCATCCGTCGCATTGTCGGCGACCGCGGTCAATGAGAGCAAATCACCGGCGGGGTAGCCGGATCTGGGATCGATCACATGCCCGTAGCGCCGACCCCGGTAATGAAAAAACTGCTTGCCCGATCCACTGGTCGACAGTGCTTGGTTCACCAAGCGGATTCCGGCGAGGCGGTGATTGGGTTTGGTGGGGTGCGAGATCCCGACCGCCCAACCCTGTCCACTGCCGGGAATTTGGTCCCCTTTGGCAATGACGCTACTGTACCCGCCGTGTATCAAGAAGTTTTTCAGGCCGCGTTGGGACAAACCGCCGGCAAGTTCATCGAGAGCGAAACCCTTTCCGATGGCGCCCAAGTTAATCTCCATTCCGGGGACGCCGAGCGACACGGCACAGTCTTTCTCGACCAATGTGACGTGCGAAAAGCCAACTTTCTCCAGGGCATCCTGTATTTCGGCAGCCGTCGGTTTCCGGCCACGTCGCTGGGTAAATCCCCACGCTCGGACCAGCGGTCCGGCGGTGACGTCAAAGGCCCCGTCGGTGATTTCACTCCACCGAAGTGATCGTTTCAGCAGTTCGAAGGTACTTTGCGAGACAACAACGGGGTTCTTGTCGCCGGTGGCATTGATCCGCGAGATTTCGCTTTCGGCACGATAAACCGTCAGATCCGCTTCGATTTGATCCAACAATTCCAGGGCTTCCAAGGCAGGTTCGACCAGGTGGGCGTCGGATTCGGCAAGAATCACGGAGAATTCGGCTGCCATCGAGCGGTGGGAAAGCGTCGTCAACATGGGGGCAGGTCGCGGTCAAGAAAACGGTGGAGTCAGCTTGCGGCGGAAGAATTGCGGCAAAATCCGCCGAATTCGGGACACAGAATCCGTGATTTGAACCTCTTCAACTCCCGAATTCCCGCCGAACCTGATTGCCAAATTGTGGCTCCATTATTTCCGTCTGGGACATGGAAAACGATGGGTTGCCAAGAATTGATCTATCACGCACAATCTCGCCTCAAGAATGACCCACCGAGTCACCGAAAAGCGGTGGGTATGGAGCGGTGGCTGAGTGGTCGAAAGCACCGGTTTGCTAAATCGGCGTACGGGTCATTCCGTACCGCAGGTTCGAATCCTGTCCGCTCCGCTTGATCGCCCCCCTAGGGGAAGCGGTCTCATCATTCTTCGATTGGTCGTGGAGTCTTACCCTCCAGCCTTTTGAAATTTCGTGTTACCGTTGTCACGGTCACGCGGTTGTTCGTTCAAGAACGCGGTTCATTACCCGTTCGCGATGAGAGTGTAGCTCAGTCGGTAGAGCATTCGACTTTTAATCGA
>JAGQPO010001160.1 GCA_020426665.1 Planctomycetales bacterium | reverse complement strand
GAAGGGTGACCAACAGGTTCTTCGCTTCGCCGGTGCCTGCCAATTCCCATTGATCGCCGCTGCCCTGGGCAGCACTTGGCACATTCCATTTCACTTCACCACCGGCACTCCCTCCGAGCGACAATTCCGACAGGTCGATGATCGGGCGAAGCATGGTATACAGTCGTCCGAAATCAATCTGCACCTCCGCCCGGCCGTCTTGAAGCGTGCCGCTTCCGGACGCTTTGCCAAAGGTACTGGTCATGTTGAATCGTTCGGCCCGCAACGAACCGTTGTCATCCGCTACGGTCGCCGTCAACTCGATCGGGTCGATGGAAACGATTCGGCCGTCGGCTCGGGCGCGCAGTGAATCACTGGTCAGCGTCAAATTACTGCGTCGTTTGGATGGATTCGAATCGACCGCGTCAGGGGTGTTGTCGATGATGCCGTGGGCTCGACCCGAGACCAACGTTACATCACGTCGCAACGGAATCAGTCCGGGCAGGGCGCGATCGAGAGACGCCAAGTCAACATCCACGCGCGCTTTGCCGTCCAACGCCTGCAGCCAGCTGAGCGGGTTGTCCGTGGAACCAACAAACGAAATCGTGGTCGGGAATGAACCATCCAGCGTCGCCGACGCAAAGTCGGTCGAGATCTCCAGACCTTCGCCCATCAACCAACCGTTTGAATAGGCCACGCGTCCGTCAAGTGTTGCTAGCTGATTGTTCCACTGTCGTGATGCCGTAGTCTCGGTTGCGCCGTCGGGCGAGGGCGCGTAACCTGGAGTCGACGCGATCGTTTTCAGATTGCGAATTCGCACGTCGCCAAGACTGGCCTGCAGCGAGCCGTCAGTGCCGCCATACAATTTCAACTTTCCTGTTGTGTCTCCCGAGAATTGCTGGGGCAGCCCATCGATATGACCGGTCAATCGGCGCGAGATCAAATGGGTCACCGAAAGTGGAAACGACTCGGTATCGATAGACAGCTCCCACAGCTTGCTGGGAGTCGAAGGAACGTTGCCCGCGATCGACACGCCGTTGATTGCCACTGCGGAGTCCAGCCATTCAAAATGACTTTGAATCGCACCCCCGCTGCCCCCTGGTTCGTTTACGACGCCGGCAATGTCGCCCTTTATTTGTGGGCCATCCACCGTCACGTTAACGTTGGCTTGAGTCAGACTCCATGTCAGGCCGCTGGTCGAATCGGTGACCGTTGCCCCGGCGTCCTGGATTTGAATGGTTGATCGAACGACGGAATCAGATGGTTCACTCGGAGCCAATAACATCGCCAAGTCCGACTCAAGCGACGACTGTCCCTCTTGAACCGTGCACGACAGCGTCACGCCCCGCACAGAAACATCGCCAATCGCCGACGGATCGAGCGCCAGTAAATCCAAGACCGTCAGCGCGGTGTTGGCGCTAACGATCGTGATCGAGGTCTCGCCGGATTTACCGACCAGATCAAGCCCCTTGATCGAAAGCGGTGTGATCCAGCCGACGTCGATCGATTCCGCCGAAGCCGTCCAGCCGTACTCTGCCGCCCGAGATGCTAGCATGGAACGTGCAATACCGGTGTGGCTGATCAAGCTGGGAGCGGCCAACACGAACAGTGCCATCAACCCGGTCGCCAGTAGCAGCAACTGATAATAGCGCCGCGAGCGATTCGAGCGACGTCGACGCGTCACATCGAGCTGAGAACGTTCGAGATCGTCTAGCAAATAGTCGTCGGTCACCACGGTCACATCCTTGTGCCATCCACATCTGAGCTTGTGCCTGCGGCACGTAAATCCGTCTACCCCCGAAGCGCTGATTCTGAGGATACCGGGAAACGCAACTGGGGCGCAAGATCAATCTGGCGATCATATGCCAAGCGTCGCCGGACGAGCTGCGCCGCCCCACCCGCCCAACGCGTCACGCCCAGAATCCCCGTCGTCAGGGACAGAGCACTTTCGCCTTCAGGGACAACGTCCTCGGGGACAGGGCACTTCCCAAACGTTGATAGCATTCGCAATTCTGGGGACATGGCACCTTTCCAGGGCTTGATAGCATCGTCGGGGACATGGCACCTCTCCGGGGCTTGATAGCATTTGCAATTACCGGTCGAGGCCAAGTGCCGTGTCCCCGGGTGACCAAGTGCCGTGTCCCCGGGTGACAGGCGGGGCGGGAAAAACGATGGAAAGGAAGACAACACCGATTTCGTCTCACCGCACAATGCTTGCATACTGCGCTTCATCCTCCTGCCACTTTTCTTTTGCAATCAATACAGATCCGGGGACACGGCACTTCCAATAATTGATAGCATTCTAAGGCTCAATACGCGCAGATGTACTCTGTCCCCGGGAGACCCTGTCCATAGGAGATTTTTTGTCCGAGAGATTTTCTCCTTGTTCGGATAAACGAACGATCTGACGTATGCGTTTCGACGGAGCAATCGATCCGAATTGAAAAAGGGTTCCCGTGAGCTGGGCAATCTACTTTGGTTA
>JAGQPO010001159.1 GCA_020426665.1 Planctomycetales bacterium | reverse complement strand
GCTTCGTCGAGACCCCGTTCGAGCGCATGGACTACACCGACGCGGTGAAGGCGCTCGAGGCCAGCGGCCAGTCGTTCGAGTTCCCCGTGCGGTGGGGCGTCGACCTGCAGTCCGAGCACGAGCGTTTCCTGACAGAGCAGCACTTCAAGTGCCCCGTGATCCTGTACGATTATCCGCGCACGCTGAAGCCTTTCTACATGCGTGTTAACGACGACAACAAGACCGTGCGGGCCATGGACGTGCTCGTGCCGGGAGTTGGCGAAATTATCGGCGGCAGAGCCCCGTCGGGACCGAACTGCATCACCGGGGACGCGCAGTTTTTCTCTTTCGCGAGATGAAGCGAATGTGAATCGCGGAAAAAGACAAAACTGGCACCGCTAAGAACACGAATCGTATCATTCATTGCTGCTTCCGAAGTTGCCTGCGTAGAACTGGACTTCTTCGGCGGCAGCGTGATCCCATAGATGCCGTATGGCTTGTTCGTTTCCTCGGCCCAGCGAACCACGTCACGTTCCGCCACCAGCGACGCGCCCGAACCGTGAAGCAAAAAATCGCATTCAGCAAAGGCGTTCCGTAAGGTCTCGGCGGTATTGGCGATTTCAAGTTTTGGAAATCGTTTGCGAAGTAAGGCGTCGACGCCGTTGTCAACTTTGCTGGGCCACAACGTCACCTTTACATCGGGAAGGTGCGTTTCCAAAATCTTTAAGACGCCCGGAGTATGTGCGATGTCCCCAATATTTACCGTTTGCCAAGACGACCGCAACAAAACATGTTTTGGCTTGGTTCCGCTGCCAAAAGCGATCGATCGAGCCGTCACGGCCAAGCCCCCAATTGCAATGAGTCGACGACGACTGATGGATGCACGCTGCATGATCGCTCTAAGGAAAAAACGATAACGGTAAATCGTTTGATTCTGTCTCTGGAATGACAAAATCGGCCGGGCCTCTCAAGGGAGGATAGTCTATCTTAATTGGCGCGATTGCCCCAGTGATGATTTCAGCGATGATTCCGGCGATCGCGTCACACGCCGGGAAATCGATCATGCAAAGCCGTCTTCTGTCACTGTTCATCTTGGTTGTTTTTGCAACGCCGCAATTTCTTTGCGCCGCCGAAAACTGGCATCAGGCGGCTGGGCCGAATGGCAACTGGCAGACGGACGGTAACGCCCCGGTGCATTGGAGTGCGACTCGCAACGAAAACATTCGCTGGCGGACTGCGATGCCGGAGTCTGGAATGAGCGCCGTGTCGATTTGGGGCGATCGCGCTTTTGTGACAACCCATGTCCCGATCGCGTCGCTGGAGCAGAAAGACGCTGTCAAAGACGTTATCGGATACTGCCTGGACGCAAACTCGGGAAAGACACTTTGGACTGTTACTTTGCCCGGCAGTGTCTTTATTTCATTGGCTGGTGGCTTCACCGACGGAACCGTCTTTGCCCCGATCACCGATGGACAACACGTCTGGTTTTTTAACCGCTGTGGTGCGATGGGTTGCTACGATCTTCTTGGTAATCAAGTCTGGCTTCGTCAGTGGACGCCGCGTTTTAAACACAACAATCGACAAGCCGAACCCTATTTGGTTGGTAACTCGATTTTGTACGTCGAAGTCGCCAATAAAGAAGCCGGCGCAAAAATACAGAAATGGGCCGCGCCAGGAATAAAGTCCGCCGGAACCGAAGCGCCCGAAGGCGTTGATGAAAAAGAAGTTTGGACCTACTTGCACGGGATCGATAAACGAACCGGCAATGTGCTTTGGCGCGAGAAAGTCGGTACGGTTGTCCATAACACTCCCACCGTCGGTCGGACCAGCGATGGAAGACTTGCGGTGGCACATGCACGTGGCGGTCCACACGCGCCACTCGAAAAACCGTATGGCCAAAGTTTGACCAGTTTAGCGCCGGGAGAAGAAGGTACGACCCTTTGGACCACCGATCTGGGCGGCTACGATCCGTCGTTCAGCTGCCAGTGGAATCAACGCTACGTCGTCGGGTTTTTGCACGGCAATCACATCGTGTTGGATACGGCAACGGGGAAACTGCTACGCGAGCAACCACTTTACAAAAACGCGACGCTTTGGCAGTTCGATGGCAGTGACACGATCGACGGCGAACACTGGACAAAACAAACAAAGGTTGATGTAAAGGCCGGCAAGGGGCATCCCAATACGAACCAAGCGAATCTTTTGGTCGGCGATTGGCATTGGTTTCTCTCACACAACGTTCACTATCTTGGGCGAGTGCATGTCGATTCGGGCAAAGTGGAATATCTGGAGCTGCCTGCTCAATTGATGCCAAGCCCGGAGTCTCGTGATCTGGATACTTTTCTTTGGGGATCGCCCCATCCAAACAATCGCCCACTCAATGCAGCGGGGTTCGCAGTCGGAGACAAAGGCCACACCGGATCAGGATGGGGGCACATCTCTGCGGCCAGCCCCACCGTCATCGGGCGTTATCTGTACCTTCCTGTCGTAACCGGGACGGTCTATGTGATTGACACGTTGGTCGAAGAACTTTCGCCCAAAGCGATCGTATCGGTAAACGATCTCGGTCCCGGCGGGCACACCTGGACTTTGGCGTCACTCAGCTATGCCAACCAGCGTTTGTACGCACACACGATGAAAGAAGTCATCTGTATTGAAGCCGACGCTGAATAAATTCACGGCATCAAACCGAGCGCTTCGCCCAGATCAAATTTTAGGGTAACCGCGACTTGTACGACGAACTTCCAGTCCGTCGAAATCCAGACTTGTCGACAGACTGGAAATCCGTCGTACCCCAAAATCAAACGTTGACGGACTACGAGGCCGCAAGATCCGAAAGCGACCAATCCGACGAGTGGAAAGACTGCTGAAAGAGATTCGTTTTCAATCCTCCGTAGGTGGAATGAAAAACCGAATCTCTTCTCAGAGCCGACAGCCGGATTCGAACCGGCGACCTAATCATTACGAATGATTTGCTCTACCAGCTGAGCTACGTCGGC
>JAGQPO010001158.1 GCA_020426665.1 Planctomycetales bacterium | reverse complement strand
ATGCATCGATCCGGTGGTCGTCGGGGATCGCCTTGGTAATATATCGCCAGTGCTGTCAGACGTGATACTGGCACGTTACTCTAAGCCGTTGTGAAAGTGAGTCCCGCAGTTGTTGCCAGACTCCGCTAAAGTCCTACTCCGAACTCGACTAGTTGCTTTGCCAAGACCGGATCAATCGTCATTATCGCACCCCGACGCAGTCGACACTTCACTGTCACAGGCCGGGGAAACACCCTCAAGTCCTCTCAGAATCGCGACCCGCGAGAGCCCGCTGGCACTGTGGCAAGCACGTCATGTTGCGAATCTGCTAGCCGAACACGGGATTTTGACCAAAATCGTCCCAATGGTCAGCAGCGGGGATGTCGACATGCGCCCGATCGACGGCAAACGATCTGTCGGTGTTTTCACCAAACGCATCCAACAGGCGCTCCTGGAAGACGAAGGCGACATTGCGGTCCACTCCATGAAGGATCTGCCAACCGAAGTGCACCCCCAACTCGTAATGATTGCCTCGCCGGAACGTGAAACGGTTGCCGATTGCCTGGTTTCTTTATCCGGAGCATCGCTGGACAGTTTGCCAAAGTCCGCGCGAATCGGTACCGGCAGCCGTCGACGGGCGGCTCAACTGTTGCGCAACCGACCGGATTTAGAGGTTTTGCCGATTCGCGGAAACGTTCAGACCCGACTGGCAAAAATGCGGGACGGGGAATTTGACGCCATCGTTTTGGCGGCGGCCGGAATCGAAAGACTTGAAATGCATGACTTGCCGCGTTTCGAATTACCGCTGGATGTGATGTTGCCGGCACCGGGTCAAGGTGCCTTGGCCATCGAAGTTCGCTCTGACGATTCCGCCGCGCTGGCCGGCGTCTGTCAAATCAACGTGCCGCGATCCGCCGCATGCACCCTTGCCGAGCGGACGTTGTTGTCGGATCTGCATGGCGGATGCCTTGCCCCGATCGCCGCACTGGCGACGATCTCTCGGTCGGGCTCCCAGTCAGACTCCGTCTCCGGTGACGCAGGTGATGCCGCGCATCAAATCCGACTGGTCGCCAGAGTTTTGTCATTGGACGGCAAAGAGTGTCTGGAATGTGAATCGTCATCGCCCATCGAATTAGAATCAGCGGATTGGAAAACATCGGCGATTAACCTGGGGCGATCTGTCGGCAAAATGCTGATCGACCAGGGCGCCCATCCTTTGATCCAGGCCGGCCGCTGAATCCAATTGCTGATGAAACATCACTCGCTGACTGACTTATCCGATCTGATTTCCCCCAATCAACAGGTGCTCCTAATGTCCGATGATCGTGTGCGAATCCAATCCGCTGCGGAACGCCCCAGCGCATCCCAAGGCGTTGTGGGCCGCGCCAGTCGCCGCCGATTCATGACCGTTGCGGCCGCCGCATGCTCGGCAGCGTGTGTCGCGACATCGGATTTGACGGCGCCCACAACGGTTGCCGCAACCGAGCCATTTGTCCGCAAAGGCGACCCTCGATTTCGAATCGGTTTAGCCGCGTACTCTCTTCGCGACTACTTTTCGTTCATGAAAGGCAAACGCAAACCGCCGGCAGACGTCTCTAAAGCTATCGACATGGTTGGTTTCCTGGACTATTGCGTCGACCAGGGATTCGAAGCCGCCGAATTGACCAGTTACTTTTTTCCGCCTGATGCCGACCGGGCATACTTCTTGGAACTTAAACGCCAAGCGTTTTTACGAGGCGTAACGATTTCGGGAACCGCGATCGGTAATAACTTTACCCAAGGTGCCGGCGAAAAAATGGAGTTGGAAATCCAGTCGGCGATGCAATGGATCGACAACGCAGCGATCCTGGGTGCGCCACACATTCGTTTCTTTGCCGGCAACGGAAAGGAATTGGATGATCATCCCGAGCGAATGAATGAAGCCGTCGATGCGATGAAACGATGTGCCAAGCACGCCGGCGAAAAGGGCGTTTTCCTGGGGATCGAAAACCACGGAAAACTGCGGCCGGATCAATTGCTTCCGATTATTCATGCCGTGGATCATCCATGGGTCGGTATCAACTTGGATACAGGGAACTTTCAAAGCGATGATCCCTACGGCGACCTGGAAAAATGTGTGCCCTATGCGGTCAACATTCAAGTCAAAGCCAGCATGAAAAAACCAGACGGCTCCAAGTACGAAGCGGACTTCGACCGTATCGCTTCAATCTTGAGAAATAGCAATTACCAGGGGTTCGTGATCTTGGAATATGAAGATGAAGACCCCTACGTGAACATTCCGCTCGCCGCTGGACGCATGCGACAAGCCCTCGGCGTTTAACCCCGGCATGGCATAACCCGTTCGGTCGAAATAACCGGACGCTTTTCTCGAATCCGTAAGGTCAAAATAGTTGTTTTAGTGAAGCCAGACCTTCGTTACCGCCTGAACCGGACTACTGTCTAGGTGTGCGAGGGACGCAAAGCAACGCGACGACAACAACGAGATATTAAGCGTCCCCCCGTGCGAGGCGGGGTCGGTTCTTCGGAATCGGCCTCGCCTTTTTTTTGTACCTGGCGGGCACATCGCATAGACTGGTCGGCATCTACCACCCGAGAAGGTTCTTGGAATGCCGATCCAATTTCAATGCCCGCGCTGTAGCACAACTCTCAAGGCGTCGTCCGCGCACTCTGGCGCGCGTGCTAAATGCAAGAAGTGCAGTCAAATCGTTACGATTCCCCAGGCGGCAAAACCGCTTGCCCCAGAGAAATCGTCGGCTGCCAGGAACAACGCACCGCCGTCAATTCCAAACCGTTCGCCACAAGTTCCATCTTCACCGCCGCAAAATAATGACGTGGCGAACGAACGAATCGAAGCGAACACGTTCGAGCCGGATTTTGGCGCGATCGCGGCAAGCCTTCCGGCGTTCGTCGCCGGACCGAACGAGTCGAATGTC
>JAGQPO010001157.1 GCA_020426665.1 Planctomycetales bacterium | reverse complement strand
GGATGTTGTTGCTGTGGCGGAAACGAAATCACCAACGCGGAAACGATCAACATCAATATCCTGGCCTATGCGCTCAGTTATTAACAATGGACGTCGACCAAGTTTTGCGACTTCGACGCGTCGGTTGGCAGCCGTCGCTGTCGGCGGAGTCTGTTTGTCGATGACCGTCGCGTGCAAACATCGCGTTGCCGAAACCAAGTCTTCGGCGACTCCGTTGATCATCATCGCCAGCTGTGACACCGCCGGTTGGATCGAGCCGTGTGGCTGCAGCAGCGGTCAATCCGGAGGGCTCAGCCGACGCGCGACTTTGGCCCATGAACTTTCCGAAGGACATCCGGCAACGTTGGTCAGCGTCGGCGGCGCGGCGTCAGGTTCCCGGGCGTATGACTTGGAAAAACTGCGGTCGATTTTGATGGGTGAATCGTTGATGGGATACGCGGCGCATAACCTGGGCTGGAGCGAGTTGGCGATACCCGCCGAATCGTTGCGTCGTGTTGCTGGCGGCGTGCCGTTGCTGTCGACCAACGTGAAAAATGATTCCCCCGCATTCAACGTTGTGCATCCATTTATCGTTTCCCAGCAAGGTGATTATCGGATCTTGGTCTTGGGAGTCGTCGGTGGGGGTGATCCCGAACGTGGATACAGAATCGAAGATCCAGAAACTGCAATTCTGAACGTCCTGTCGAAGGTAGACGAACAAGAAATCACTTACGACGCGGTTGTCGTACTGGCCTATTTGGAACGCGAATCATTGATGGAATTGGCATCACGGTTGCCTGAAGTCGATGTCTTCATCGGCGGCCCAGGTGCGCAGAGCATTGCGCCGACGCAGGTCGGTTCGACATTGGTCACTGGAGTCAACAACAAGGGGAAATTTTTGGCACGCGTCACCGGTAATCGTGAAGGATCCAACCAGATTTTCACCGCCGACCTGCATGAAGTGACTGACCGATGGGCGCAAGATGACGTGCAACAGCAAAATCTGGTTGCATTTCGCGACCGGCTTCGAGACCTTGATCTGGCCGCCGATCAGACCAGTTTTGTCGCTGTCACGCATGTTTCGTCGTCCGACGATCGATTTGTTGGCATCGATGCGTGTCGATCGTGCCACAATCACGATGATGACGCCTGGCGAATGTCCGCCCATTCGCATGCGTGGCAAACGTTGGAACAAAAGACGGCAGAGGTGGACGCCGCTTGCCAACGGTGCCACACCACCGGATTTGGCAAAAGTGGTGGTTTCAATCGGCGCAGCGACTCGACCGATCGTGTCGACGTTGGATGCGAAAGTTGCCACGGGCCAAGCAGTCGGCATGTTGATGATCCTTCGGTTTCAACACCTTGGCAGGCTGATGAAACATGCATTTCATGCCATGACCATGAAAACAGTCCCAGTTTCCAATACGACAGTTACTGGTCAAAAATCGTTCACGGCGAAAAGGAGCCTGTCGATGAGACATTGTAAACGCTTTCAACATGCGCGGCGTCAGCCTTCGGATTGTTGTCGTGTTACCCTTCGGTCGCGTTGCGTCGTTGTGTCGGCCGCTGTACTGGGCGTAATCACAGCGCTGACGTTGCCTATGAACCACTGCGGGCCGGCGGCAGTCGCGGCCGATTCGGGCGACGATACAAATGTTTGGAGCGATGACTATTTACAGACGATGGCCGCTGCTCGATCAGATTCAAAACCACGGCCGGTGTTGATCAAATATGAGGCGTCGTGGTGTGGACCTTGCCGGGTATTGGCGGAACACTTCGAGCGCCCGGCGGTGATTCGAACATTGGACGGATGGCGTATGATTCGCATCGATGTCGACAAGGCTCCGGCCGGTGTACCGCTGGACAACGTTTCGGCGTTGCCCACGATTCGGGTGCTAGATCCACGTGGGACGGTCATCGCGGAGCAAGTCGGACTGTTGCAAGAGGATGAATTGATCCAGTGGTTGCGAACCGCGCGCGACGATTTCGATCAATCGGTGCGTCGTAGCGAGCTGACCAGAGTGCTTGGCAGTGGAACCATCGGCGACGCACAAACGAATGTGCTGCTCCAGATGTTGTCGGACCGCGATGTCGGGGCTCGCGTTTCAGCGGCCGCAATGATCATTGAACATCCCAAACGTTTCGCCAAACCCGTTACTGGTTTGTTTGTCGACGGAACATTGGTCACCAAATTGACATGCCTGGACATATTGCGTCGGTGGACGGCGCCGGCGGACGGTATTGATCCCTGGTCGGCCGAAGCGATCTCGCCCGAGCGTATCGAAATGTTGCAGCAATGGGCGTCGTCAGCGGAATCGGTGGACGACGAATCGACTTTGTTTTCGCCGATGGAAAAAACGTTCGGCGATGAAATGACTTTGGAATTGGATCGTTTGACTTCGGCGGGAAAACCGCGTGAAGGTTTGCTGGAGGGTTTTGTTACCGCCGGACCAGATTTTCTGCCCACGGTTCGTGATCGTTTGTCGTTGGAAACCTCTGACCAGTCACGTCAGCGTTTGCGAACGGTTCACTTGGGAATGTTAGCCGATCCTTCTCTTTCGTTCCGGCATACGAATCTCCCGAGTCGACTTGCTTCGCTGGACGTTGACGAACGACGGGCTGCGGCAAAAGAGCTTTCCGGTTCCGCATTGCCTCAGGATTTTGATTTGCTGGAAGCGCTATTCGGCCATAGTGATCCATTGGTCCGCGAGTTTGCACTCAAGGGAATGGAAAGTGCGGGCGGTGGCCAGGCAACTCGCTTGACTAAATTACTGGAGGATCCCGACAAAAATGTTCGCGCGGCGGTTCTGAAGGTTTGGCTTGATCATCCGGTCGCCGATGTGCTTCCCGCGGCAAGCCGTTACGCGCTGCAAGAGACCGATTCGGACTTGCTTGTTTATGTTGTTAAGCTATTCAAAGAACTAAAATCGACTGCGCCTGAAGCGATCGAAGCATTGGTGAAGTTGTCCGAGCACAAGGACTGGCAGGTGCGCGCGGAGGTCGCCGCGATGATTGCAAAGCTGACCGAAGACGACGATTCGTATATGTCACAGATGACCGGAGATTCACCGATCATTCCGGAAAAGATCCGAGAGGTTAGCCGCCAGTTGCTGAGAGACAACGATTCGTTTGTACTCAGCCAAATCGTGCCCGCGGCAATCGCAATGGACCAGTCCGGGTCGATGGATCAGTTGATCGACATCGCGTGGAAGCATCCTGAAATTCGAGAAAATATCCTGCCGAACCTGACCGAGAAACCTACGGAGGAAAAGTTGCAGTTTCTGGTGTCGCTCTATGATTCGAACGATACCAAAGATCGAATTTTTGCAATCGAAGCGCTCGATCAATTCGATGCACCGTTGTTGCACACGATCCTTCCCAACGCGCTCGGCGAGGACGAAATCGAAGTTCGCCGCACCGCCGCATCGGCGCTTATTTCGTGGTTGGACAATTACCATTCGAAGCTTGATGTAATTCCTCCGAAGTCAGACGAGCAGGCCGAGTACGAAGTACAGATGGGCATGTCAGACGGAAGCTTTTTTTCGTATGACGAAGAAATCATCATTGGCGATTCGGAGCCATCGTCTCCCGGAATTTTCGGTGGAGTCTTCGACGCTTTGTTTGGCTCGTCCAAACCGTCGGAATCTGGCGACGATACCGACGCCGGCGAGCAATCATCGACGGGCGGCGATTTGCCAGGGGCGGATGTCGAAAGGTTGGAGGCCGAACGATCGATCGACGAGTTCCCAGACAACGAATTTGAAATGTTGGACGAGGCGGGTTCAGAATCGCCCGACGCTACGGAGATGGCTGAGAATGCCGACCGGTACGAGCAATGGCTGACCGGATGGCGTCTTGCTCCGCAAATGGAGGTTCCGTGGTTGGAAGGAGTTGTCGAGAATTTGGTCGAAGCAAAAAATAGCCACGGCGACGAGACCGGCATGATCACGCTTGCACTTGTGCGATTGGGGCAGCCTTTCGAAGTGGACGCGATCATTAGCGCTGCGGAGTCCAGTCAATCAAAGACTACACTTCTGGATGTTTTTCCGTGGCTGCCAAGAGTTGAGCGAGGCAATCTGGTTGTTGCCGCTGCTACCGCGGACCATGCCGGCAACCTAATTCCAGAACTGATTGGACTGGCCGAGCGTTACAACCCAGGCGAATCCACGGAATTGCTATGGCAGACGTTGGAAGTGTTGCCGATCTCGTCCATACACTACGGTTACGGCATGACGGAAGCATTGACGAAGGCGTTGACGGGGCAAGAGCAGATTGGTTGGTATGGCGATGAAGAACCCGGCAAGGCAGGGTACGCCAACGAAATCATCGAACACTTTGATCGTTTGCAAACGACGGGCGGACAGTTTGTCGCCCTGTCGGTGCTCAGCTCGCTTGATGCGTCTCGGGTTCCCGAATTGGTCGGGCAAAAATTTAATGATGTCGACACCGAAGTGAGCTTGCGTCGCGATTGGGCAAGGTTTGCTCTAGCGACTCGACCCTACGCGGAAGCGATCGAACTGGCGAATCAATTGGTTGATGACCCTGATCTGAGGACCGTCGCGGTCCAGTTTTTCTGCAGCCAATATGTGAACGTTTCGAATACAGAAAACGGATGGATCTCGATTCGATCCGGTGGAAATGCGCCACGCTTACCCGGGCTATTGGACATCGCCCTCCTGCCGCGACAAATCGATCTCGAAAAGATCCGTCCCTTGCTCGACAGTGACGACGAACAGGTTGCCGCCATGGCGACGTACTTGTTTGTGATGCTGGATCAACCGGTGGATCTTCAACCGCTAAAGCTGGCGGCGGACAAAGAGCCGGACGTGCAATACCTTCCGGAAATGACGACGTTATTGATTTATGCCATCGCCCATCGCGACGAAGATGACGATGTGCATTTGTTGGAGAAGATTTTCGACGCGATGCCGGAGGATTCCCGTTACTCGGTTCGAGAGTTTTATTGGAAGATCCGAATCATGAGTGGTCCCAACGCCCTTAAGTTGCGAAAACGTATCCGCGACGAAGTGGGGCTTGAAGCTCTGATGTAGTTACCCTTGAAACAAAAAGATATCAAATGAGACATGTAGACAACGCGGTGCTTACAGTGTTGATTGCCGTGGCGGCCGCTGCATCGGTCCGGGCACAATCACCTTTCGGCGGCGGTGTTTCGGATCGACCCAATGCGTCGGCATCTATCGAGCAATCGGTGCAACCAAAGTACGTGGAAATGACTGTTACCCTTGAAGGACGAAGCAGCGACCTTTCACAGGCCGTCGAAGCATTGAAGAAACGCGTTGAGGTCGCGAAAGAACGGCTGGAAAAGTTGGGAGTCGGGGAGGAATCGATCCGCTTTTCGAAGCCTAAATTGACAGCCGCTGGCGGACAACAGGCGGACCAAATGCAACAGATGATGCAGCGTTACGGTGGCGGTTCACGTGGTAAGCAAATGATCGACAATGCGCAAAGCATGTCCATCCAACAGGTTCTGACCGCCCGATGGCCTCTTGATGATGCACAAGACGATTTCCAACGGCTGATCGCGACAAAGGAATTGACCTCGCGAATTCGCGAGGCGGATGTCGGCAGCAGCGAAGACGAGCAACCCGTGTCTGCCGCCCAAGCCGAATTGGCGGTGGAGATGGAGGCAATGATGGAAAACTATGGAAGTTCCTACGGCGAGGAAAAGGTGAAGGCAGGAACGCCAAGTTTCAAGTTCATTGCGATCGTGCCAGCCGAAGCGTACAAGAAATCGATTGAAAGCGGGTTTGAAAGGGCCAGTAAAAAACTCTACTTGATTGCCGAGGCGACAAGTGTAAACGTCGGTGTCCCGATTCCTGTTGACGTGGAAATATCGAGCGGCCCGCAACGGGATGTCTACGAAATGTACGGTCGCTCCGGTTCGCAATCCGGCGTTATCGAGAGCGCGGAGACAGGTGACTACGAAGTTTACGCCGACAACCCGGTCGAAGCGAAGTACACGGTCGCCATCACCGTCGTGGGCCGACGGGCCGAAGCGGAGTAGCGGAGGAGTTCAATGAACGTGAATCCACAGGAGTGATCATTCGGTACTTCTCGCTGATCGTCACCTTTGGCCGAAGTCTGGATTTCCTGACGCGAACGGGATCTATGTATTGGGTCTGGATTGATGTCGGGCTAGTGCTTCGTCAACGTTTGATTTTACGTTACGACGGACTTCCAGTCCGTCGACAAGTGTCGATTTCGACGGACTGGAAGTCCGACGTACAA
>JAGQPO010000028.1 GCA_020426665.1 Planctomycetales bacterium | reverse complement strand
AAGACTAAGGTTCCCCACGTTGATCAGAAGATAGCTCCCTCTGGGATCACTTTCAATCGACAAGACGGCCTGTCCAACATCGATGAAGGTTGTAATCGCGTTTGCAACCAATTGCAGATCTGGAGTCAAAAAGGGAGTCGCAAACTTGATCAGTGATTCGAGACTTGTTTCACCCGCACCGACAGCCTCTGTAAAATCCGACAGCCCTGGAATCGGATCGTCCAGGACGTCTAACACGGGTTGAAGCGGCTTGATAAATCGAAACAGGTTATCGGTAATCGGTTTCATTACGCTGCTAAGGTACGATCCCAATCCGAATTGAACGTTGCGTAATTCCAGTGTCGGTGCCGAGCCGAGCGATCCGCGAGCCGCGTTGTGTGCCCCGGCGAGCTGCCAGTTCAGATACAGATTCGCTTTAAAGTTCGGCAATCCGATTTGACCGCCGTCACGATTTCCCGGTGTCAGCGAGGTTTGTAGTTGCAAATCGGCGACTGCATTGCCTTGCAGTCTGGGATTAGAAAGACGGGTACCATTGGCACTAAGAACCAGTGACGCGTTCACTCCGACGCCAGAGCCGCCGGGACGCGGTGATGCCTCGATTTGGAAAAATCCAAGTGTCCCGACTAAGGTCGGCCTGGCCAATGAAGCCCCGACCGAAATTTGCATGGTTGCAACACCACCGGGTGACTCGGTGTAGAAGACGTTATTGCGCAATCCGAACGTAAGGCGGTCGTAACTTGCCGATGCATGGACATTCAATTGACCCTTGCTGGTGACTGAGAACGGGACGCCAGGCAATCCAAGGTCGAAGTTAAAGTCGTTTCCTTTTACGTCCGCGATTGTTTTTTCAAGCAGGACGGTGATTGCCAGGTCGCCGGTCGCCGAATTTGATGTCACGATTACGTCGTCTTCGTCGATTCGATTGTTACCCGATAAATCGCCGAGTACGCCCGAAAGTCGGGGGAAAACAGCGGATCGAATCAACGCGTCTGTCTGCGGTTTGGTACCAACCAAACGATTCGCTGCCTTGTTAAGGGAGTCCAAAATCCCGCCTGTGCCCGTCAGCAATTTGTCAACATCGGCGGACAATCGATTGAGTGGTTGGCCCAAGACCGGAAGCGGCGTCGCGCTTTCTCGAACCGTTTGCGTGACCGTCGCGTTTAGGCCTTGCAGTTCGTTGGACAGCCCGTCGGCAAGCGTTCCGAAATCGAGCGCTAACACAATCCGCTCATCAAGCCGTTGACCAACAGGTTTAAAGAATCGGGACTTTCGTAGTTGGCGTCCGTAAGAACGGCGATGCATCGGCTTTTGGCGGTTCATTCGATTACCCAGGCAATAAGAATTTGAACGCTTTCAATGGCGTATCAATTTCATTGCCGTTAAGAACCGACCCGGACAAAAAATTTCTGGTAAAGCTCTCTCAGCGTGGTTCGGCCTCTCGAGCCGCTTCGTTTTTTCGTGTCGGCAGCGTTCGAACGATGCGAAATCCTGTGTTTCCCCACTCCGCGGAGGCCGGCAAATTGTGACGGCGCGAGGCCCGAACGTTTCCGCGCGTGTCTCCAAAGTCACCGCCCCGGCGCGGAATGTACCGGGCTGATTGGACCGTGGCGTCATCGTTACTCGAGCGGCCCGGATGACACATCTCGCCGACGTTTCCTAGAGTGTCAAACAAACCGAATGCGTTCGGCTTCAATTGTCCCACCGGTCGCGATTCGTCTTCACTATTGTGTACGGTCCACATGTATTCCGATTGAAGTCGCTGGCCTTCGCCAAAATACCGACTGGACGAGACTCCTGCCCGGCATGCGTACTCCCATTCTGTTTGGGTCGGCAAACGAAAGCCGACGCGGCTGATCCAATCGGGCGGAAGACGCATTCCCGGGCCGATTTCGTCCAATGGCGGATAACACTTTTGATCTTCTGGAAACCCCGCTTCGTCACTCAACCATCGGCAGTAGGCAACAGCGTCAAAAAATGTGACGTTGTTTATCGGACACTGGGGGCTCGGGCTGTATCGCGAATTGAATGACTTGTTTCGAAACGCCAGAAACTGGTTCACGGTAACTTCCGTTGTCGAAACCGCGAAATCATGATCGATGACGGCGGGCCTCTGACCCTCGTCTTCCTCTCGCAATAATTCATGGACGGGCGACCCCAGCGTGATTTGACCAGGTGCGGCGACAACCGCAAACGTGTGAGAGTTCGGCCCCAACCACCAATTTCTCTCTGCGTCGCGATCCGCTGTACCGCGAAGGCGATCCACCGGTTGATACCCAAGCCTTTGTTGCAGCAACCAATCGCATGCCGAGTGTACGCCGGAATCGATTGTGGATCGGCGGAGATTCTCGATTTGTGTGACCAGCAATCGACTGTCGACATCATCCGTTTGAAATCGATTCGTTTGACCGAGAGCGAGAACAAGCGCCTGTTGCACACCCCAGTCATCGGTCATCCGTATTCTGTTTGAAATCTCCTCGACACCGATCCCGAATGGACATAATAACTCTATCAACCAAGATCGCAGCGACGGGTCCCCTTGATAGGTCAGGTGTGCCGTGGCATCGTCAGGTCGCCCCAAATGCCATAAACAAATCAAGGCTTTGCAACGTCGGACTTGTCGAACGTCGAATTCTTTTTCGATCGTCGAAGGCGAATCTTCCGTTCGCTTTAACGAGAACGATTCAAATGATTCAGTCGTTGTGGAGATGTCTCGTAAGACATCCGTCGCCTCGTCAACCTTTTCGCGGAGCACCGGTAGCAACAGCTTGAATTGCACCGCGTCGACGTCGACAATCAACTCGGCCAATTCGCGGATCTGCCCGACAGCGTACTCTGCGGCGACGCCAACTGCGGTATTTCGCGAGGCGGAATCAAGATTGGGATCTCGGGCGAGTGCGACGAGTTCATAGAACATCGGCTGGCGAACCGGACGAAGCGCCGCAGCAAACGCACCGACATCCAAAGGATGCTGTTGGACCAAGGTTCGAGCGATCTTAGGTGAAAGGGATTTCCAACGATCGATGTCGATCGTCTCTCTGGCGGCGAGGCATGCCAGTCGCAATCGCCTCTCGGAGTCCAACTTTTCATCCTGGAGTTCTTGCCAAACTGAATCTGGCACATTGAAATTGTCGGACGACAAAAGGAAATCGACAATCGCTGAAATCTCTGTGGGACGGGATGTCGGTAGATACGCGGCAAGCGCTTCGTTGTACTTCGTGTTGCCCGTACCGACCATCGCGAGACACAAATTTAGCCATCGCGGTGAATGAGAATTAGATGCCAGATACGCAGTTTCCAGCGGAAGGTTATGCAAATCGGAATCCGCATTGGCCTGCGCTATCAACCCAGGCAAAACCCTTATGTCCGCAGTGCCGATCGCGTCGACAAACGACGACCGGGTCTGTTCCCTGCGTTTCGAATTGGACGCCCAAAGTCCGATCGCGATAACACTTGCCAGCAAAAACGATGCTGTGATTGCAACCGCCCACTCTGGTCGCCGACGCATCCAGCGGATCGCAACTTCGTGTGGAAGTGGAGGACGCGAGAGAATAGATTCGCCCGCCAGAAACCTGTTCAAATCACTTGCCAATTCGTTCGCCGTGGTGTACCGATCGGTGGGGGATTTTTCCAGGCACTTCAGGCATATCGTCTGCAGATCTCTGGGCAAGTTGGGCACCAACTTTCGTGGGGGCAACGGCTCTTGCTCCCGCACCAATGTCAAGATCTCGATCAAGGTCGCCGCGACGAAAGGCGGTCTGCCGGTCAGCAATTCGTAAAAGATTGCGCCAAGCGAATAAACGTCTGCGGTCGGTGCGGACGTGGCGGGACCACCGAGAGCCTGTTCCGGCGCCATGTACGCCGGCGTCCCCAGTAAAGAGTTCTCTGTCGTCAACGAGTTGTCTTCGCACAGCCACTTGGCCAATCCAAAGTCTGTGATGATCGCATTACCGGAGACCGTCATCAGAATATTGGATGGCTTTAGGTCGCGATGGAGGATGCCGTTGGCATGAACCTCATGCATTGCTTCGGCGAGCTGCCTAATCAAGACTGCGGCATCATTTGGCTTGAGCGGTCGACCGCCGGTTTGTTCCGCCAGCGTCGGGCCGTCGATCAACTCCATCACCAAATGCAATCTGCCGCCATTCTCGATCGCCTCATAAATGCGAACCACATTGGGGTGCTGGATTTTTGCAAGGATCGCCGCCTCACGTAATTGACGCGATCGAAGTCCGGTGTGCAGCTCATTTGAAGCGAGAGTTTTGATCGCGACCGTTCGCTCAGGCGACATCTGCCGAGCTCGATAAACAATACTTGCCGATCCCCTTCCGATTTCTTCCTCGATACGGTAGCCACGCAACTCTTCCGGCGCGTCCATATCGGATTCATCTCGTTCATCTTGCTCAAACGTTTCCGATTCCAATGACCTGTTGATTTCAAATTGCAATGCGATATCGTCGGCAAGCTCTGGAAAACGCACGCGGTATTCAGCCAAGTCCGCATCGTGGCCACATTCGCATCGAAGTTGGATCTCGCCGCAAATAAGCACCAGCGTGTCTTCAATGTTTTGCTTGATCTCGGGCAATGCATTAAGATACTTCTCTGCCGCAACACCGCATCCACTACGGTATCGCCGAGATTGATCGTCGCGCGAGAGATTCACCCACAGCAGCGGCGGCATGCGGCGAAGCTGAGCCATCGCATCTTCAAAGGATGGTAACAGTTCGGGCTCCAAAGCAGTTTCGTCTGACATGGATCATCATGAACGAAGGAGTTGACTTAGAATTGCTGCGACAGTTCGTCCGGGTCTTCATCGATTCCAAGCTTAATAGCGATTCGGTCCAACGCCCGTTCGTACTGCTTGCGTCGGCCCTCCGAAGTTCCGCCCAATCGTGACGCGACTTCCGGCCAAGAACAATTACTGTTGCGATGCCTCAGGATTTCTTGTGTTTCAGCATCCATCATCGAATAAGCTCGCTGAATGAGCTCTGAATTCATCGCCTCTTCCGACGGGTCGACGAATCGGCCTGACGGTTCAAGTGTTGTATCGTCAAGGCTGATCGCCCGACGCACGTCGCGGCATTGTCGTCGCTCATACCGAACACGCATCGCGAGTTTTTTACGTGCCATCGTGGTCAGTAACGCGATCAATTGGTTGGGCTCGTTTAGATCATAAAGGCCGGCTGCCATTCTCAAGAAGAAGCTTCCAAGAACCGATTGACACACGTCCAACGAATCAAATTGCCGACGCAGTGCGGGGTCGGACATTCGGGTTCGAATGGCGACTCGAATTGCGGTCTCGTAGCTTGCCACGATTTCGCGTGCGGCATCTGGATCGCCTGCTCGGACACGTTCCAACAACGCTGTGAAGATTTGTAGATCTGCCACCCTGTCCCCGAATTAACGATCGCAACCGAACGACTCCCTAACGGCCAACCTCAAATTGTCGTTTACCCCGCGACGCTCCGCCAGTGCTGGTGGTCCGGAGTGATTCGAGGCAACAGTATTCGATCCGGCCCATGCAGTGACGCACGACCGGGACGCTTAGAAATAGGGATTGATCGAATAAGTCATCGGTTTCGAAGCGATCTTTTCGGATCGGGCCTCTTTCAGTGTCCCAAACATGTATCCCGTCCACCAATAGACTTGTGATGTGTATGCCTGGACCGGCCTTCCGTTCAGGATTTTTGACACACTGGTCAGCAACCCGCTTCCTTTTTCGCCTTCCCCGACGTTGCACCCAGCCAGCAGAATGGTTGCGTCTTTACGCAACAGACCGTTCAGTCTTCGTAGTGACTGTTCGGCCGGGCCGGAAAGTTCACTTCTTCCGTGCCCGCCGGCGATCGAAAAATGTAATGACTTTGTGCCTGTTACTTCAAACTTTTTACCCGCCCCAACTGACTGGTACCCTCCCATGCCGTGTCCAAAGATGGATAGGAACCGAATCTGCCTCGTCTTTGTGATCGACTTGCTGGCACAGGCGGATACGAGACCTTTCACGTCGGTGACGGCGACCGTATTGCCCCGGAATTGGTCCATCCAAGTTAAGGCGTCATGCCACGGATGATTTCCATCGACGACCCAAACGACGTCGGGTTCATTAGGTTGTGGGATTACATTCATGGCAGCACTTCGCAAAGGAGGCGTACGAATTGTAAGGACGCACCCTACTCATTGCCGCGAGAATTGAATGCGGACGCCGAACATGAAAAAAACAGAATCTTTTTTCGGTCGGGATCGAATCGCGTCCGGCAAAACGAAAAAATTGGCCCCGTTTCATGCGACGCGGCGAGACTGCTGCCCGGTCCGGACATTACTCGCGTATTCCGGTGAAACAATTCATCTAGTTTGTTGACCGCTTGGTCGTGACCCGCGCCAGCGTTGCTGCAATGGCGGCCAACAGGATCAAGACCGATGCGGATTGCCAGAGATGGATCCTAAGAATCGATGCGAAGTCCAGGTCCAGTTCCAAGGGCGCCTTCTCGGCAACCTGAACGCTGCGGTTGAACGAATAAACAGATCCTTCCTCGGGTA
>JAGQPO010001156.1 GCA_020426665.1 Planctomycetales bacterium | reverse complement strand
CCGGCGTGACCGAGCAGGACGTGGCATTGGCGGCCAAATCCAGCTTCCAAGGCGCTGCCGTCGGAGTCTATCGCGAAGGTGACGAATTGCTGCCGATCCTGTTTCGGTCCCCCAAGGAAGAGCGTGGCGACGTCGGATCAATCAACAATTTGCAAATCTGGAGCCCGGCCGCAAGGCAAGCGATCCCGCTGAGACAAGTCGTCGAAGATTTTGAAACCAGCTTTGAAGACGAAATCCTGCAACGACTGAATCGGAAGACCACGATTACGGTGCACGCCGATCCGGCCGACGGCATGGCATCGGCTCTCCTGCAGCGTGTCCGCCCACAAATCGAATCCATCGAACTCGGTCCGGACTACGAACTGCAGTGGTGGGGCGAATTCCGCGACTCGAGCCGGGCCCAGGCCGGCATTGCCGCAAGTTTGCCGTTCTTTCTCCTTGCGATGGTGATAATCGTCATCGCGCTGTTCAATTCACTTCGTCTGCCGCTGGTAATATGGCTGACCGTTCCGCTGGCCGTGATCGGAGTCACTGCGGGGTTGCTGATGACCCATCAACCATTCGGTTTCATGGCGCTACTGGGTTTCATGAGTTTGTCCGGCATGCTGATTAAGAATGCGATCGTGCTGGTTGACGAGATGCAATTCCAGCAGCGCGAAGGGATGCCTGTATTCAAGTCGGTTGTTACTTCAGGTGTCAGCCGGTTGCGTCCGGTCGCGATGGCGGCTCTGACCACCGCGTTGGGAATGATCCCGCTGATCTTCGACGCCTTCTTCGTTTCCATGGCCGTGACCATCATCGCCGGTCTTTGCGCCGCGACGGTTCTGACCATGGTCGTGCTGCCGGTGTTCTATTCCGTGTTGTTCAATGTGAAGTACGATCCGTCTCAACTGGAATCTTGATTGTTGCGCGTCACTTGGCCACGAATCCCTGCTGCCAATCTGTATGAAAACGATCCACAACGGTTCGAGAAAATCACTTGAGGGACCGGACGACCATGGCTGAATCTAAAACGCGGAAATCTTCGTTCGGAATTTTCCTGATCTACGCTCATCAATTCCTACGTTACTGTTATGCCTTGCGCGCTTTGCTGGGGATTCAGCTGTGGTTGATCCTGTTGTTGGGTGGGATCTTTGCCTGGATCGAAGGGCTGCCGCTTATGCAAGGACTCTATTTTTCGCTGATCACTTCGACCACAACCGGCTTTGGGGACATCGCACCGCGGACCGGCGTGGGCCAAGTCATCAGCGTCGTCTTGTCTTGTTTCGGGCTCATCTTTTTTGGCATCGTCATTGCCGTTGCCCAACAAGCGTTTCGAGTCACCATCGATCAAGCCAACATAACCGATCCCGATAACCAGAACTGATGGACGCCGATCTATCCTGGGTATGATATGATGGATGTTGGTCCGGTGAATCGTTCGCGATCAATTACAGGTATGAAAAATGATGAATCACACCTTGGTAGGCACCCTCGTGTGTTGGCTGATGTTCGCATTCAACATCGCCGCCGCCCAAACTCGGTTGTCCGACATTCCCTACGTGGAAAACGGTCACGAACGTCAAGTGCTGGACATCTACAAACCTGAACAGTCGGCCGATGCGCCATTACCGGTTATGTTTTGGATCCACGGCGGGGGGTGGCAAGTCGGCGACAAGAGTGATGTCGCGTTGAAACCGAAAGTGTTGACAGAGCGGGGATTTGTCTTCGTTTCGACCAACTATCGGCTGTTGCCCGACGTGGAGATGGGCACGTTGATCCGCGATATCGCCCAATCGCTCGCTTGGGTCCACAAGAACATCAGCGAACATGGTGGCGATCCGAAGCGAATTTTTGTCGGCGGACATTCCGCCGGCGCGCAATTGGCGGCGTTGATTTGCACCGACCACCGATACCTCGCCGAACACGACATCTCATTGAGTGTGCTGAAGGGTTGCGTACCGGTCGACGGCGACACTTACGACATCCCCAAAATCATCATGACCGCCGAACTCCGTCAGACTCTTTTATGGCGGAAAAATGTTTACGTTCGGGCATCGACAAAAATTCGGGAACGACCCTGAACAACATGTCAACTTTTCCGCCGTGACACACGTCGCCAAAGACAAAGGCATTCCACCGTTCTTGCTGCTATATTTCTCCGGCAACCCCGACACCCGGGCGCAGGCACAACGATTGGAGTCCGTATTGAATGACTCAGGCATCCAG
>JAGQPO010001155.1 GCA_020426665.1 Planctomycetales bacterium | reverse complement strand
AAAGTCAGTTCGATCGCCGGTGAATCATTACATGCGGCAAGTGAATTCTCGATCATGTTCCGGAAGACTTGTCGGATGCGAAAGGGATCGATATTGAATTGCGGATCAATACCATTGCGATTCCAACGCAGGCTGATTTGGCGATCATTGTTTAACGCCGATAGTTCGCTGAGCACCTGTTCGACCAGGTGGTCCAAGCGACAAGGTTTGATATCGAGTGTGATCGGTGCGGCATGATTGCTCAGTTCGTCGAACAGATGCTCAAGTTCATTTTGGGCGGACCGAACTCGTGAGATGTATGCAGTCGCGGCAGAGTGTCCTTCGGATTCCATTGCCGCCATTTCTAAATTTGCCGTCATGCGCTGGATCAGATTGCGACTCTCGTGCGCCACAACACTGAGCATTTGCCCGATGGTCGCCAATCGCTCGGCCTGTCGTGCTCGCATTTCGGCACTTATTTCTTCGCTGATGTCATGCACAATCTCGGTGAAAAACCGTTTGTTTCCCAGTTTCATCTCGCCGACACGAAGTCGAAGTGGAAACGTCGATCCGTCTTTGCGATGTCCGATCGCTTCCTGAACAGTTCCCCTTTCACCCTGTCCACTTGCCGACCTGTCGTTGGTCTGGAACTCGTCGCGTTGATCGATAGGTGTTGGCGAAATCAACATCGAGACGTGTTTGCCAATCATCTCCTCGGCGCGAAATCCAAACAGTTTCTCCGCCGACCCATTGAACGTGTCGATGATCCCCCGTTCATCGACTGTGATGATGCCGTCGACCGCGGTTTCGACGATCGAAGCAAGTCGAGCGTCACAGTCTTTTGCGAATGCTTTCCTTGATTGCACTCCGCCGTTGAAATCGTCCCTGCGATGGCGTAGATGTTGGTCGCCGGAGTACGTGGTTTGCGGGCCGATTTCGTTACGCTCTTGCACTCCATCCATCGACCGATCTGTGAACTCATGCATGTTGCCGTTTTCCATTGAAGTTTTGGTGCGTGCTGCGGAAAGGTTTGGCACCAGCATGTCCGCATGCATCGAAACGGCCGACATTTTGGGCACCATGGATCCAACCATAAAATCGCGTTGCAGAGTATTCAGGCATCGAGGAATCCACCATGGTCGACGGCGAAACACATTGCTAACTGATTCGTTGTGAACAAAGGTGCACAGGGTCTTCGGCTTGCGCGTCAAGGCTGTCGTCACTTCCATCGCGCGGCGAACTGAGTGCCAATAAGGCGTCGGCCCGATCCAGCAGAGAGTTCTGATTCAAATTCGAGTGACCGTGTCGGCCGACGTCAAATACGACGCCGCAGTGCGCACAGGTTGCCGGGCTTCCGTACAGTTCGACAGGGATCCTCAAGTGCCTTCCGCAGATGAAACATTGCTGTGAACAAAACGTCTTGACCTTGGCCACTTTCTAACTCCAATTTTGACGAATCTGACAAGAGTATGCGATAAGATTTTGCCGATTCGCCAATCTGAAATCGATCGAACGATTTGCCCATTCGGTATGGTGAAATCCACTATCCGCATTTCTGAGTGCTTGGTACTTATCAATCCGTCATGCAGACTTAAACTCTGTCGAACACAATTCTTCATGGCGCTGGTAATCATGACGCTGAAAGTGATGAGGGCCAAATGTTCTCTTTCGCATATGACGGATCGATCAACGGTGACTGGGTCAGTCACTACGCAGTACAGCTAGCGTCCGCTCATGTAACGCGTCGGTTAAATGTTTTGCATGTTCGAAGTCCACAGACAATCGACGCGGAACTTCAGGAAAAGCTACAGCGGCTTCAGGTGGAATGTCAGCGCGTCGGCGTCGAATTGGTTTCACAAATTCTTTCACCAACCGGTAGTGTGTCTAATACACTCCTTTCGGCCGTTGGTCGAGGGCCCGAGCAATACCTTCTGTGCGGTATTCGAGTTCGGCCCGGGTCGCGTGGTCTACTAAGCGGAACAATTGCGGAGCAAGTGTTGCGTGCCCGGCACTGCAATGCACTGGCGATTCGAGTGGTGCAGCCTGGTTTACTGGGACAGCCACGTCATTTCCTATTGCCGGTCGCCGGCCATCACCGCAATTTCGGTTCCGGGATGTTGTGCCTGCGACTGTTTGCTCCACAGATCTCACGACTCCACATCATGCATGTGATCCGACTGAGACGCTGGCAACTCGTTGGATTGTCACATGAGACTGCTGAGCGGATGCGGGTATCGGGGTATGAGTTTTGTAAATGCATCGAAAAGGAGATCAGCGAGCATCTGGGCATTGGTAGCAGGATCGTAGACACTCACGTGGTTGTTTCAGACGATATTCCACGAGAAATCATGATCACGGCGAATAAAACGAAGTCACGGTTGATTTGCATGGCCTCCACAGAGCGAACTTTGCCGTCACAGTTATTTACGGGAAATGTCATTGAACAGGTGTTGCGTGACACGGTCTGCGATGTGGTGATCTACCGAGGTATGGAGTAATGGCTGCGTCGGGGCAGATCCATGAGGTCAGCAAGTCGGACGTATTTACGCTGCTACGCAGTCGCCCCGAGGGACTGACGAATCTTGAAGTGGAATCACGTCGCCGAGAAGTCGGCCCCAACCGTTTGCAGCCGCCGTCACGCTGGAGATTTGCAAAGGTTTTGGCCAAACACTTCATAAACTTCTTCAGTATCTTGCTTGATGTCGCGGCGATCGTTTGCTTTTTAGCTGAGACGATTCAACCGGACGAAGGTATGGGACTTTTGGGTTTGGCGTTACTGGGCGTATCGGTGTTGAACTCATTGTTCGCGTTCGCCCAGGAAATGCGCGCCGAACGGGCAATGGAGGAACTGCGAAAGTTCTTGCCGCAGCAAGTGCGAGTGAGACGCGGCGCTTTGGAGCAACGGGTATTGGCCGACGAGTTGGTGCCGGGGGACGTCCTGCTTTTCAGCGAAGGAGATCGCGTTGCCGCCGACGCACGCCTGGTGGAGACGGAAGATTTGCTGGTTAACAACGCACCTCTTACCGGCGAGTCCCGTTCGCAGCCACTGCATCCTGACGCCACGCGAGGTCGTTTGATCGATAGTTCGAATGTCGCCTTTGCCGGTTGCAGCGTGTTGCGTGGCGGCGGAACGGGGGTGGTGTTTGCGACAGGGCACCATACCGAGTTTGGCAAGATTGCGGCATTGTCACGTGACGTACGTCGTCCACTGTCGCCGCTGCAGCGCGAAACCAATCGAATGGTTCGCGTATTGACGGTGATCGCCATCGTCATGGGGGTGGTGTTCTTTGCCTACGGAATCGCGATTGGTCGATCGCTTTGGGTCAGTGTCGTGTTCATGCTGGGGATCATTGTCGCCAACGTCCCGGAAGGATTGTTGCCAACTTTCACACTCGCACTGTCGATGGCGGGGCTGCGGATGGCAAGAAAACAGGTCCTGGTCAAAAACCTGGAAGCGGTCGAATCGCTCGGCGCGATGCACGTGATCTGCACCGACAAGACGGGCACGCT
>JAGQPO010001154.1 GCA_020426665.1 Planctomycetales bacterium | reverse complement strand
GCGTAGCGAATCCAATCCATCCAGTGGCGTGCCCAACGTTCACCGAATCGGTCACTCGCCAACAGCTGGTCAACCAACTCCTCGATCACCAGTTTGCCGTCAGATGCAGTATCAATTCGTGTCGTCCAGCCGATCGCTTCATCGGCGGTCGGCGGAAGACCTGTCAAATTGAAATACAATCGACGCACCAAAGATGCCGAGTCTGCTCGGGGTGATGCCGTTAGGCCTTCGTCGACCAATCGCCGCGTAACAAACCGGTCGATCGGATTTGAAAGCGATTTGGTTTCAGCGTCGCTTGGTGGTTCAACCGACGCGATTTGTTGAAAGCTCCACCACTGCTTCCTTCGGCTAAGTTTTTCCTGCCAGGAAGTCGCCTGTTGAATCTGAGAATCAGATGGTGCTTGATCACGAGGATCTGGGGCGCCGTTTTGAATCCAACTTTCAAAATCCCTGACGATGGACTCCTCTAACCTGGGTCCCCCTTGGGGCATTTCCAAACCATCGATTTCATGCCGCAGAACTTTGATCAACCGACTTTGATCCGGTTTCCCCGGCACAACAATCGCGCCACCGTCTCCTCCAGTGTGCAGGGCTGCTCGATGGTCAACGGCCAGTCCCCCTTCGGCGGAGTCGGCCGAATTGTGACACTGATAACAATGCTCAATCAGAACCGGTCGAATTTTTGACTCAAAAAAATCCCGTTCCGCATCGGTGATCGCCAGGACGCTGCCGGGAGCGAACACGAAAACCACTAGCAGAACGCAGGACATGCGACACTTTGCGTTCATGGGAAAGGACAATTTCGATGGAAAAAGGTGGGAAAGCGGAGGGAACATCAGCCTAGACCATGCCCATTGCCAGAACAAGCTTTCCACTGGTTTCCAAATCCTCAACAAACTGGATGGACTTGGGGTACAATATCGCCTTCATTCTGCCGCACATCGCAAAGCCGTGCAGACGGAATTCAGAAGCCCCTTCCGCAGGATCCCCCCTATGCTTCGCGCCGTTTTGTTGTCCTCTGTCTTGATGTCACCTTTGGTCGTTTCATCGTTTCTGGTAACGAATTCAAACGCGGCATCTCCCCCCAACCTTTTGATTATTCAAACCGACGAACACAATTTCCGGACACTCGGCTGCTATCGAGAGACGCTGACCAAGGACCAGGCGTTGATTTGGGGCGAAGACGCGGTCGTCGAAACGCCTGCGATCGATTCCATTGCAGCACGCGGAGCCATCTGCACCTCTTTCTACGCGACCAGCCCCGTCTGCACGCCATCGCGAGCATCATTTTTTTCCGGTCGCTATCCCCAAAACACGGGCAGTTTTCAAAATGACCGCCCGCTAAACAACGATGTCGTTACCTTTGCCGAAGTTTTGCGGCGAGACGGCTACGCAACCGGATATGCCGGAAAGTGGCATTTGGACGGGCCGGGGAAACCACAATGGGCACCGGAACGGAAATTCGGTTTTTCCGACAATCGATTCATGTTCAACCGAGGTCACTGGAAGAAGTTTGAATTGACCGACCAGGGACCACGCGTCGGAGCAACCAGCAAGAACGGGCAACCTAATTACGACCTGGCTGGAGCCGACGAAAAAACGTTTTCCACCGACTGGCTTGCCGATCGCGCGATCGACTTCATTCGCGAGCATGCCGACGAACCGTTTTGTTATCACCTCAGCTTGCCCGACCCCCACGGCCCCAACACTGTGCGGAGCCCCTATGACGACATGTACATGAATCGAGTGATTCGTGCGCCCATGACGTTTTCGATGTCCAAAGACAACCCAAAGTGGGCCTCTGCCTCCGGAAAAAACTCCGTCGGCAAGTTCAGCGCCGAAAGCATGGCGCGCTACTTTGGGATGGTCTCCTGCATCGACGACAATATCGGCCAGATTCTCGCTACCCTGGACGAATTGAAGTTAATCGACAATACAATCATCGTGATGACATCTGATCACGGCGACCTGTGCTATGAACACGGACGTTTGAACAAAGGCAACGCATATGAAGGAAGTGCGAAAATCCCCATGATCATCGCCGCGCCTGGATTAATCCCTGCTGGAACGCGAGTTGACCAGGCGCTCGGCACCGTTGATTTCGCACCGACGATTTTGTCGTTGATGGGCAAGTCGATTCCAAAGGAAGTGGAAGGGCGCGACGCGACCGAGTTGTTTAAAAGCAACAAAACGTCAAAGTGGGACGACATCACATTCTTGCGGGCCGCCACAAATTCCCGGGCTTGGGTTGCCGCAGTCACGGACCGCTACAAGCTGGTGGTTTCTGTTTCCGATGTGCCATGGTTGTTTGACCTGGAATCCGATCCCGATGAATTGAAGAACCATTGCGAGACACCGAAAAACGCCGCGGTCGTTGCCAGACTTTCAAAGGCGCTTTTGAAATACGGCGTCGATTCCAATGATCCACAATTGTCCGATGGACCGCTGGTCGACCAATTAAAATCGCTTTCCGGTACATTGGCAAAGTGATGCTGTCTCGGTTCGATCGTTTATCCACGCTTGCATAAAGCCAATCCCCCCCCAGTGAAGTATTGATCATGACTCGTTTGCCTTTTCGATTCCTAGCATTAACCTCGTTGATCACGCTGTCGACTCATTTATGTGCCGGCGATATCTTGTTGGAAGATCATTTCGAACGACAAGAGTCCAACGATGCAAAGGAGGACATCGGCAACGGTTGGAGTACAAACAGTCGAACAAGGGCGGCGGGTAACAAACAAGCTGACTTGGACGATGGGGCCTTGTACATTTATCGTCATGCCGTCGCTGACCATGGAGTGTCGGTGGTCCATGAAGCGGCGTTCAAAGACGCAAAGATTTCACTGCGATTCAAAATCGGCGACGGTGACGAACTAGGAATCAACATCGCCGACATGAATGAAAAATCGGTTCACGCCGGTCACCTTTGTGTCGCCAAGATTCGCCTCGGAAAGTTGACGTTGGTCGACCTGAAAACGGGGCGCATGGATTTGGGGATGCGAGAAAAGTCACAGGCAAAAACGTTGGACGCGGCGGACAAGAAACTGTTGGCCGACAAAGAAAAAAGTTTCCCGATCAAATTGGATGCCGACACGTGGTATCAACTGGAATTGGTCATCGACGGCCCAACGATGACGACCAGGATTGATGGCAAGGAAATCGGTGCATTTTCGTCCCCGGGAATCGACCACGCGACCAAAAGCAGATTGCGTTTGGCGGTAGCAAAGAACGCATGGGTCGATGATGTGATGATAGAACGGACAAAATGAAGGCTCAGGTCGCGCCGAAGTTGAAAGTCCTTGGCGGTACAATCGGACCCCAGCCGCATATCAAGTTTCATCCGTCGATGAAAGAATCTTTGTGATCGAGCACGAACAGGTCTAACTCGTCACGGTTGTCGATCATTTCGTCGGCCTTTCCGTCGTTATACCGAACGCGACGGTTGATAAAGTCCAGCAATTGGTTGACACGTGTGTCGACGCTGTCGTTGGCTTCCCAGATCCCAAGGACTCGATCCAGAGTGGCGTAATCAGCATCGTCTTTTGTCCAGCCGGTAATGACAAAGTCCTCTCCCGTTCCACCTTCCAAACTGTCTGATCCTTTTCCGCCGATCAGCAGGTCGCGTCCTGCGTGTCCGCGGAGTACGTCGTCGCCGGAACCACCCAACAAAATGTCATTCCCGCTCCATCCAGACAGATAATCATCGCCAGATCCACCGTCGATCACGTCGTCGCCTGTCCAGCCGTAGATCTTGTCATTGCCGGATTGACCGAACAACCAATCCGCTCCCTCGTGGCCTTTGATCGTGTCATCTCCGTCACCGCCTTCGATGGTGTCGTCACCAAGATATCCCGAGAGGTAGTCGTCACCGTCGCCACCTTCCAAATGATCGTCGCCATACCATCCAAACAGTTCATCATCCCCGCTTCCGCCGCTAAGTCGGTCGTTTCCATAGTCACCGTGTAATTGGTCATTACCACCGCCGCCAAGCAAGACGTCGTCACCGTTACCGCCTCGCAGGTCGTCGACTCCGCCGCCTCCGATCAATGTATCATTGCCGTCATTACCCATTAGAACAGAGGCAATGTCCGTACGATTGGTGAAATGGTCGTCGCCGTCGAGCCCGTTGAAGCGGACTGATTTGACGGCGTTTGCAGCGAAACTGCTGGTCTGTCCGTCGGCCGATACACTGACCTGAGCACCACTTCGGGCCACAACAACGACGTTTGCCGTTTGATCGCCTATAATCTGCAACTGTCCGTCATCGGAAAGGCTGACGTCGGCTGCAAGAAGTTGTTTCTGTTCGAGCGATTGAAATTGAAGATTGCGAAACACGGCATTTATCCCGTTGCTTCGTCTTGGCAGCCTGGCGATCTCGGTGAGACCCATGGCTTTGCGCCCCAACCTCACGGTCGGTTTGCCATTGTCATACGAAAAGGTTTGATAAGGTTTTCATAATGCCCCGGCATCAATTTGCCGGAACTCTGAAAAACTATGTCAAAAAATGGCCGCTGCAAAAAAAATACAGCGTTGTGGATCAGCGATAGATCAACACACGCCGGACGAGTCCACGAACAACAGCCAAAAACACAGCTATTCCCAAGGGTACGCTCCGGTTGGATCACGGTGTCGTTGTTCCCTAACGCAACGGAATCTCATCAACCGCCGCCCGAGTCATCATCGGAACTTTGAGTCGGATATATTGGCGGCTGCTTTCCTGTTCCCCGCTCCAGGCAACCCACCATGAATCGCTTAGTCTACTGTTTGATGGCCGTATCCTTTTGTGTCGGCAATGTTGATGGTGCCGAAACAACGCGTCCCAACATCATCGTCATTGTCTGTGACGACATGGGATTTTCCGACATTGGTTGCTTTGGCGGTGAAATCGATACTCCGAACCTTGATCGGCTGGCCGCCGGTGGATTGCGATTCACCGACTTTCACAATAACGCCAAATGCAGCGAAACCAGAGCCTCGTTATTGACGGGACTCTGGCACCAGCAATCCAAGAACTTGAAAAAGCCGGGGCACGTGACGTTGGCCGAAGTGCTTGGCGGCGCCGGATACACGACGCTGATGAGTGGCAAATGGCACGTTAATTCAACGCCTCCTAAACGAGGGTTCGACAAGTATTTTGGATTCCTAAGCGGCGCGATCAATTTCTTTACCGGCAAAGACTGGCAATCCGGTGAAAATCTGATGCGGATAGGTGAAGATGTTTACGAGGCGCCGGCCGACTTTTATTCGACGGACGCGTTCACCGATTTTGCTATCCGTTTTCTGGACGAAGCCCGCCAAAAAGATCAGCCATACTTTTTGTACCTGGCACACAATGCCCCCCATTTTCCGCTGCACGCACCGCCAGCCGAAATTGCAAAATACAAAGGACGTTACGACGTCGGCTGGGACATCATTCGTCAACGGCGTTACGAAAAACTACAGAAACTTGGATTGATCGATTCCACGTGGCGGCTTTCTGCGCGGGATCCAAAGGTGGAACCATGGAGTGACATCACCGATTCGCAAGCTGAATTTTTGATCCCGATGATGGAAGTCTACGCGGCCATGGTTGATCGGCTTGACCAAAACATCGGACGACTCGTCGACAATCTGAAAGCCAATGATGAGCTGGACAACACGTTGATCGTGTTCTTTTCTGACAATGGGGCTTGTCCGTATCAACGCCTTCGCAATGACATCCTGGTGCCTGGACCGGCCGAAAGTGACATCGCTTACGACGCGCGATGGGCCAACATGTGCAACACCCCGCTTCGGCTGTACAAACAATACGCACACGAAGGCGGAACGACGACTCCTATGATCGTGCACTGGCCGGCTGGAATTAAACATCCCGGGACAATCTCCAAAGCGACTCATCACATTGTTGACTTGATGCCAACCGTGATCGAACTTGCCGAAACGGAATACCCGAAATCTTTTGCCGGGAAACAAATTGTGCCGATGGAAGGCATTTCAATGGTCGCGTCGATCACGGGAAAACCATTTGATCAACGGCCGCCAATCTTTTGGGAGTTTTCGTCCAATCATGCGGTTCGCGACGGCCAATGGAAACTGGTCGCCGAACGGGGCAAAGACTGGGAACTGTACGACATGACAGTCGACCGCAGCGAAACCGAAAATCTTGCAGCTCAACAACCTGAGATCACTCGTCGGATGGCAATGCAATACGACGCCTGGGCGGAAAGGACCGGTGCCAAGAATCACGCTCAAAGCAGACGCGCCTCCCCAAGTGACCAGTCTCAATTGTTTGATCTTTCCGTTCGATAGCAGCGACCCGCTTCAGAACCGCTGAAATCCCAAAAACCGTTACAGATCACACAACCGGATGCCGATCTTCCCAGGTATAGGGACGGCTTTTGCGGCAACCCCATGCGCACAGATCAGCGTCACCCCGACAATCACCCGTCGGCGAACTCACTGCGAAATGCATGCAATGCCAAGGCTCGTCCAATCGGTTCTGTGCTGACGATTTGATCTAAACCGAACGGAAAAAGCGATGACGATCTCGCTCAAGCAAACGTTGACTGACGTTCCCAAATGGTGCCGCCGTGGACTTGTCATCGTCCTGGTGACCGGATTTGTAAACCAAGCAACCCGAGCCGACGCACAGCGCCCCGTCGTGCCTGGAACGGGTAGCGAAATCGTCGGAGTCTCTGACGACTTTGAAGACCCGTCGTGGAAATACATTCCACAGAACCCCAAAAGCACAGAAGACATCGACGAGAATCAGCGTGGACCGATGGGACGTAGCACCAACGGTCGCTGGTACGAGGGCGTCAAACGCGGTCATCCCGACGTGGTCGAACGCGTCGCAACGCCTCCAGGCGGGATTCCGGGCAGTAAAGGCGCTTTGTTGATGCGAAGCAAGTTTACAGGAATTCCCGGACAGCCCAGCGGCACCATGCATCAAGACGACTTCGTCGCCAACATCCAATATCGACTGAAACGTCGCGTCGATATCTCCGAAGTCCCCAGCGTGACAACTCGGGTGTTCCTGCCACCGGTTGACACATGGGAAAACCGCAGTGGTCCGCAATTCGGCTTTCGATTGGCTTTGGAAACAACCGCAATGGTTGATAAAGAAGTCGGCATCGGGATCTTCAAACGCACGACCCAGGAAATGGGTAACGAAGTTTACTGGCCCGGTATGTTTGTCGAATTCGAAAGTAAGGACAACTCGCGAAAAGACCACGACTATGCCTATCTTCGCATTCGCGGCAACAAACGCGGCGGCGATTTTCGAGGCCCCCAAATCACGACCACTGGCTGGTGGACAATGGGGATGAGTGTGACTCCCGATGGGATGGTGCATTATTATGCATCGCCCGGCGTTGATGACTTGACCGAAGACGACTACATCACCAGTCAGTACCCGTATGGATACACTGCGGAAAGGTTTCGTACGTTTTTCTACAACGTTTGCAGCGCTGATGACGGTCAACGCTGGAGCACGACCTTCATCGTTGACGATCCCAAAGTATACCTGTTAAGACCAAAAGGTCAGCAGCGCATCGCGACGAGACCGCAACGCTAGGTTAGCCCCGTCGGCTCGTCATCACGATAACCCAGTTGCGTCAGAGAGAGGCCAAATCCGTCAACCGGATAGTCTCTCGTCGACGCAAGCGGCCCGCGAACATCGGCCGGTTGTCAGGAGTCCGTTTCGCACCAGTGGAAACAATGCGCGGTTTGAATGCGTTCCGACCGCCTCTTGCGTTTCCAGCGGACCGCATTTGAAATTTGAATTTCCGTCAGGAATGCGGCAATATCAAACGGTGACATTGATTCGCCCTTTCAATGTCTTGTTCGCCAACGACGAAAAACATTGATCGCCTGGGGTTGCGGTCACAACGCTTCGCTAGTTCCCTGACCCCAGGCTCGGGTTGTGAATGCCCGTTGGACAACCCGTGCCCAAAGGAATACATCG
>JAGQPO010001153.1 GCA_020426665.1 Planctomycetales bacterium | reverse complement strand
CGGCTCACGCACGACTTCCGCTACCGCCCGAACCCTCAAATCAAAAGTTGACAAAGCACTAGCCACTCTCTCCCCATCGCTCCACCAATCATCACCAACAAGCACCATGTCACGAACTGTTTTCCCGTTGTTGATCGTCGCGTTCCTGTTGTCCGTAACACCGAACGTTGTGATCACTGCGGGGGCTCAAGAATCCGGTTCTGTGTCCGGAAAGACAGCACCGAACGTTCCCACGCCGCGCCGCCCCAACGTTTTGATCATCTACGGTGACGATCAAGGTTCGATCGACATGGGATGTTTCGGGGTCAAGGACCTAAAGACGCCGAACATGGATCGATTGGCGGCCCAGGGTTTGAAGTTGACCCAAATGTATTCCGCAGCACCGGTGTGTTCGGCCAGCCGAGTCGGATTGCTGACCGGGCGCTTCCCGGCGCGCGCCGGTCAACCCGGCAACGGCGATTTGGCAACCGAGGAAATCACCATCGCCGAAGCGTTTCGCGATTCCGGTTACAGAACCGGACACGTCGGAAAATGGCATCTCGGTCGCACCGAAACAATCAACCCCGCAGGACAGGGTTTTGATCGATGGTTCGGCCATCTGGAAGGCTGCATCGATAATTTCTCGCACTTCTTTTATTGGTCGGGCCCGAACCGACACGACCTGTGGGACAACGGAACGGAAGTGCATCGACCCGGCGAGTACTTTCCACAGTTGATGGTCGATCGATGCAAGCAGTTCATTGACGACCAATCCGATCAACCGTGGTTGCTGTATTGGGCGTTTAATGCTCCCCATTATCCGTATCAGGGCACGCCCGAATGGTTGAATCATTACAAAGATTTGCCGACGCCGCGCCGAGAATATTGTGCGTTCGTTTCGACAATGGACCAGTACATCGGAAACGTATTGGATTATCTGGATGAAAAAGGGTTGGCGGACAACACCATCGTGATTTACCAGCCTGACCATGGACACAGCACCGAGACGCGGGCCTTTGGAGGTGGCGGTAATTCCGGACCGTATCGGGGAGCAAAGTTTTCGGTGTTCGAAGGTGGCATTCGAGTGCCCAGCGTCGTTCGGTTTCCCGGCCGTTTGCCGGCCGGTGAAACGCGCAACCAATTCATGACGTCGTGTGATTGGTTTCCCACCGTCGCCCAATGGTGCAGCGTCGCGTTGCCCGAGTCAAAGTTGGATGGCGTGTCGATGGTTGACGTTTTAACGTCGAATGCGGCCGCGCCGCGGGAACAGTTTTATTGGCAAATGGGAGCCGGAAATTCACCGCAATGGGCGGTCCGTCAGGGACAGTGGAAACTGATCGGCAACCCTCGCGACACAACGTTACCGCAAACCGAGCAAATCAATGGCGGCAAGTTGAAGGATGATTTGTTCCTGGTGGACCTGGTCCAAGACCCCGGCGAACAGACGAACTTGGCCGCGCAGCGAAAAGAGATTGTGGCAAGCCTGATCAAGTTGAAAGATCAAATGACCGCCGATTTCATTCACCAACCGCCATCGCAGAGTAGGTAAGAGTCTCACCGCCGGTTTCGTCAATCGCCGCTTCGGCATAGGCCTCGTCCGTTTCCCAGATCCGCACGCGACAGGCACGCGCCCCGGTGCCGGAAAGCACCTCCGGACACATCTCTTCCAACAAGTACTTTGCCATATTCTCCGCGGTCGGATTGTACGGCATCACGAAGAACCGACAGGGCTTGACCATTTCAAGTGCCTGACGGGCGTTGGAATCGTCTTGGTGAATCAGAAAACTGTGATCCCAATGTTCATCGATCCATCCTTTGACGCATTTCTTCAAAACCGAAAAATCTAAAACGCGTCCGACGTCGTCCTGCTGTTCGCCTTGGACAAAAAAGTCCGCCACGTAGTTATGGCCGTGAAAGTGCTCGCATTTTCCGCCATGTCCGAACAATCGGTGCCCGGCACAAAATTTGATGCGGCGCATAATGGTCAAGGACATCAGAAAACTCTCGCAGAAGAAACAGTGAAACGAGTCGAACGTACGGTTAAAGTATTCCAAACTGTCAAGGAATGTAACCGCAGGGAGCTCGAACTTAACACAGGGGCCATCGCGACTGAATGCGTGATGGGACCCGGTGGTACGCCGACTTTTTCAGCAACGGTTGGCACCTAGTGCTTTGTCCAGATTAAATATTAGGGTTAATCAAGACTTGTACGACGGAC
>JAGQPO010000027.1 GCA_020426665.1 Planctomycetales bacterium | reverse complement strand
TGTTTGGCGAGCTGATCATCATGATCGTCTACCTGCCAATCCTGACGCTTGAGGGAGTCGAAGGAAAACTGTTTCGCCCGATGGCGTTGACGGTGATCATGGCACTCGCCGGTTCGATGGTGTTGTCACTGACGCTGATGCCGGTCTTGGCCAGTCTGTTTCTACCCAAGAACATTCAAGAGAAAGAACCGCTGCTGATTCGAGTTCTCAAACGACTCTACGCCCCGGTGCTGCGATTTACGATGCACCACAAGACGTTTGTCATCGGGTCGGCATTGTTGCTTCTGGTCAGTGTCTTTGGACTGGTCGCGCCCAACCTTGGCAGTGAATTTGTTCCGCGATTGTCCGAAGGTGCGATTACGATCAACGTGGTCCGATTGGCGGGCACGACGCTGGAGGAATCGATTCGCTACAACACGCAAATGGAGCAAGTGTTGTTGGAAAAATTTCCCGACGAGATCGCACAAGTTTGGAGTCGTATCGGAACGGCCGAAGTCGCTACTGATCCGATGGGAACTGAGTTGACGGACTTGTTCATCACGCTTCATCCGCGAGAACAATGGACACGAGCCGAAACACAGGAAGAACTGACGGTCATGGTTCAGGAGGAATTGCGGGATTTACCAGGCCCGCGGCTCGCGATGTCCCAGCCGATCGAGATGCGAATGAACGAGATGATCTCGGGGGTTCGCAGCGACGTTGCCGCCATCCTGTACGGTGACGACCTCGACTTGATGGTTGAAAAAGCCAGCGAGATCGAGCGGGCGCTCAACTCCATTCCCGGCTCCGAGGACGTCAAGGTCGAGCAGGTCTCCGGCCAACCGTTGCTGCAAATTCGTATCAAACAAGATGAGATTGCACGCTATGGAATCGCCGCCAGCACAGTCATGAATCTGGTGCGTTCACTCGGCACTCATAACGTCGGCGAGGTCTACGAAGGCCAGTTGCGATTCCCGCTGATCATTCGTCTTCCGGAAAAGGCGCGAGCTGATCCAGAGGCGATCAAACAAATCCTGGTCGCGACGCCTTCTGGCCAGCGAATCCCGTTGGAACGACTGGCGACGATCGAGAAAGTTGATGGCCCCAATACGATCAAACGCGATTGGTATCAGCGACGGATCACGATCGAATCGAACGTGCGTGGCCGCGACTTGGGCAGCTTCGTTGCGGAGGCCCAACGAGTCATTGCCGAAAAGGTTCCATTGCCGCCGGGCCGTTATCGCGTTGAGTGGGGCGGGCAATTTGAAAACTTAGAGCGTGCTCAACTGCGGCTGATGATCGTCGTGCCGATCGCGCTGCTGATGATTCTGTCGTTGCTGTACATGACCTATCGAAACTGGATCGACTCGCTGCGAGTCTTTACCGGTGTCCCGTTTGCGTGGATTGGCGGGATTCTGGCGTTGTGGATTCGCGACATGCCATTTTCGATTTCCGCAGCAGTCGGCTTCATTGCGTTGTCTGGCGTCGCGGTGCTCGATGACATGCTGCTTGTGTCAACGATTCGACAACTGCGGCGAAAAGGCCGCTCACTTGACGAAGCCGTCGAAGAAGCCGCGATGACGCGATTGCGTCCGATCTTGATGACGACGCTCGTGGCGAGTCTTGGCTTTGTTCCGATGGCGTTCAGCACCGGGATGGGAGCCGAAGTGCAACGACCACTGGCAACGGTGGTGATTGGCGGCGTGTGCAGCGCGATGG
>JAGQPO010001152.1 GCA_020426665.1 Planctomycetales bacterium | reverse complement strand
CAATCAGCGGTTTGATAGGGCTCCCTGGTGATCGCGATGGCAAACATTGCCACGAAACGCGATGCAATCCGTAGCGGTGGTTCGATCGGGAAACAATGTGGAGATCTGTCGGACATGGCAAAGACGAATCGCGCCGGCGAGTGACCACCAAAGTTGATGCCCGAGAGCGGATCGACCGAATTGGGCCAATCCGACCGCACCCAGGCTGTCGATGGCCGATCGTCCCCGCTTTGAAAACGTATCAAGCAGAATGCGACGAAAGCCATGGGACGCGGCGGCCGTCAAAATCTGCTCCGGCGGCAGCGTCCCGGCGGCCTGGTAGTCGGCATAGGCGACCGCCACCAATTCGACCGTTTGTGGCAGTCTCGCACGCGTCTGGGCCCAAACCGCAGAGATCTGATCGATGGTTGTGCAGCCACTCGGGCCGACCTTGGCAAAGGAAAATTCGCGAGGAAGCTGGTGAGCGACTGAAATCGCCTGTTGCGGTTCACCCAAAGCGGCGGACAACAGTGGAACGCTTTGTCGGCCATCGGACTGTTCTTGCGACCAATGAATAACATCGCGCCAGAGACCGGCGGAAACCGGCGCAAGTGCACCCAGGTGGGGCTCTTTTAGGTCCAAAATATCGACCCCAAATGCCCGTGTCTGCTCCGCTTCGACAAGATCTCGCACGCTGACCAGCCATTGTAAGCCACCGGTGGGATTGCACGTTTCGATTCCGCCGATTGATTGCCGGGAAGGGCACGAGTTTCGGTGCATGTCGGATGGTCGCACGGGTACCAGGCGGTTAGAGTGTTAGCGGCTCATCGGGAGCACTGGCAGGGCAATCCGAGCCGTTGTCCTATTACTTTTCTGTCGCAAAGAGTCTAACGCCCCTTGGAATACGAATCGATCAGTACGATCGACGATCTTCGTCAATTCTGTGACGAATTGGCTGCTGCGCCGGTCATTGCTTTTGACACCGAATTCGTTTCAGAAGATCGTTACCGCCCCCAGTTGTGCTTGATTCAGGTTGCTGCCGGTGACCGATTGGCGATCATTGATCCCTTGGCGATGGACACGACGGCACCGTTTTGGGACCTCCTGGTCCAGCCTGGCCGCACCATCATTGCCCATGCGGCTCGGGAAGAATCGAGATTCTGTTACCGGTTCACTGACCAGCCCATCGCCGGTCTGTTTGACACCCAACTCGCCGCCGGATTCAGCGGGATGGAATACCCCATTTCGCTGGGAAATCTGGTCAATAAATTGACCGGAAAAACGTTGGCCAAGGGCGAGTCACGTACCAATTGGCGGCACCGACCGCTTTCCCGCGATCAGCTTCACTACGCTCTTCAAGACGTCACGGATCTGCAATCGATGTATCAGACCCAGCTTGAAACTCTTGAGCAGCTGGATCGAACGAGTTGGCTGGACGAAGAAACAAAGATCCGTCAACAACAGGTGATCGATCATGAAACCAACGAAAACTGGCGCAAGGTCAGCGGATGCGCGGGAATGTCACCTCGGCAGCTGGAAATCATTCGGCACCTTTGGCGGTGGCGCGACCAACGCGCCGCTACGCTCGATCGCCCGGTGCGCCGCGTGATGCGCGACGACCTGATGGTCGAACTGGCAAAGCGAGGGTCCGCGGACGTCAAAAAGATTCGCAGCATCCGAGGAATGGATTGGCGAGGGTACAGCGGTCATTACGAGGACATTGCCACGGCGATTCAGTTTGCTCTTGAAGTGCCCGATGAAGAACTGCCTCGGCGCACCCGTCGATCGCGAGGAGTGATTTCGCCGATGCTAAGCCAGTTCCTGTCCACCTCGATGGCCTGTATCAGCCGACAAAACAAACTTGCTCCGTCAATTGTTGGCAACGCCGATGACGTCAAGGAGGTATTGGGTTACGAACTGGATCGTCAGGACCACGACCAGATCCCCGCTTTGTTAACCGGATGGCGAGGCGAAATCGTTGGCAAAACGTTTCGAAAACTACTTAGCGGCGAAGCAGCGATTCGCGTCGCAAATGTCCGCCGAGAGCAACCGCTAGAATTTGTCGAGTTGGATTGATTTGAACGAAGAATCGCAGCCGTCGGAAGAAATGCCAGATGATTTTCTGTTCGCCTGGGCATGTGGATTCGAGCTTGCCATCGGTGCGATCGGATTGTTGATTGCGTGGTTCGTGGGAATCGATGCCCGAGCCTACCTGGGCCGGCTGGAGGATCTGACCTGGCAATCCCTGGGTAGGGATCTAGGAATCGGAGTGCTGGCGTCACTGCCGATGTTGGCTGCGGTTGCCCTGTTGATGAAAATCCCACACGATTCGATAGTGGCGATCAACCGGTTGGCAGACGTGCCCACAATGAAGGCGTTGCTGTCGTTGCCCCATGGCGAGTTGTTGGTGCTAAGTCTGTGCGCAGGGATCGGCGAGGAACTTGCGTTTCGAGGTTGCATGTTGCCTTGGCTGACCGCGGTCCGCGATGCGACCGGCCAATTGCAGAACAACTTCAACGTCGGCGACAGTTTCGCAACCGCCGTTCCGTCACTGTTGGTCGTGGCCGTCATGGTGTCATCAATCGGTTTCGGAATGCTTCATCCGATCACCAAGCTCTATGTTGTTATCGCGTCGCTGATGGGCGTTTACTTTGCCGCGTTGCTGATCATGACCGACAGCTTGCTTGTCCCCATCGTCGCGCACGCTGCATATGATGCGGCACAATTCTTTATTGCAAAGCGTGAAATTGACGCGGAGCCGCAGGATGATCCTGCGGAGTCCTTGGAATAGATGCCAATTCCGACGCATTCAGGGTGTGATGTCGCCGGATTACACGTCCAAGTTTCTGACATCCAATGCGTGTTTTTCGATGAACTCACGCCTCGGTTCGACCTTGTCGCCCATCAACAGTCGGAACATTTCGTCGGCCGCTCCGGCGTCTTTCATGTTCACTTTGACCAGGGTTCGGTTGGCCGGATCCAGAGTGGTTTCGCGCAATTCCTCGGCGTTCATTTCGCCCAGACCT
>JAGQPO010001151.1 GCA_020426665.1 Planctomycetales bacterium | reverse complement strand
TTAGAAAAAAGCGCAACTTCAAAACTCACGCGTTCGGGTTAGGAAATACCAATACCTCACACAGAAGCGCAACTTCTAAACTTTCGACATGCGGTAGAAACACGTGTAGAAACGGAAGCGTCGTTTCGGATCGACCAACAATCCCCGATCGACCAGCCGATGGTACGAAACCCGACCGCCGTGATACGAACCAGTCGAACAAGGTCCTAATACTTTCGACGTTTCGAGTTTTGTTAATCACTGGTCCAACGGATAGGGCCGCCTGACCAAACGGGTCAAACGTCCCCGCCATCTTCACCCCATGCGACATGGAACACGAAGATTCACGACGGACAAAACACGCGACCGAATCACCGAAACAATGCGGCAAGCGATTGCCGACAACTTGCGAATTGACGTCGATCGAATTCGCTATGCCCACGGCGACGGACCCGGTCAATTCGGTGAGTCGGGGATGCGTTGGGAAATCTTCTAACGTGACCAGTGACGCGAGTTACCTTGGCACTTTGACGGGCCGCTGAGCGTGACTCGGGACTTGGTTCAGCGCTGGTATGGGTAACTAAAAACGCTCAAGCGTCTTTGCAATGATGTCGTGTTTCTCAGGCGTCGCGGAAACAACGATACTCTGATCTTCTTCGTTTGCTGCGAACGCGGCGCTGGCATCGTCACCCGTTTTTGCTTTCAACAATTCAATCAAGATGCCTGGCTTCCAGATGTTTTTATTCTTTGTGTAAGTGGCCAAGTGCCTGACTGGGTAAACCCGAATCAGAATACCCTTCTCTTTGTCAGCTTTTTCCTGCCGTTTCAATTCATGCTCAATCGTTTTAGCAATGATCTCGTGATTTTGTGGTGTTGTCGTGATGATGAGGCTGAGGGTTTGTTGGTAAGGCGCGAACGTCACGAGAGCATCTTTGCCGAGTTTTTCCTCCAAGGTCTTTATCAGCGGGCTGGGGTCCCAAATTCTGGCACCCAGCTTTAATGGGACAAGCTTTGCAACCTTGTAAACCTTAACCTCAAGGGTTGCATTAGGTTGCGTTTCGGCTGAATTCACGATGGACAGCGGAATGATGACGGCAAGTACCACCGCGATCGCGAAAACGATTGGCTTCTGATTCAGCATTGCTTGGCCTGTTAAATTGAAGATGTGAGATTCAAAGAGTACCGTCAGCGTTTTCGTTCGCAAACATCAATTCCCAATATGCCCCCCTGCGACCGATCCCGGATAGAATGGTGGGATGGAAGAACAGAATCCCTATCGACCGACCGTTGAGCCACTTCAACAGGTTCTAGAATCGAGTCGCCCGAAGTTGACTCGACGTTTACTGCTCGGTCTAACTTTGTTTTTCATTTCGCTATTCTCGGTATTGGCAATTGGTTTTAGCTCTTCGGGCATGACTGTGTCATCGATAGTGGGATTCTCCATCGCCGCTCTTTCCGGCTTGTTTTCAATTGGGGTCGCGTTCAATGCGAGCCAACATTTGCAACATCAGTGGCACCGCAAGTGACGATGCCAATTCTGGCGTCAACAAATCTGCTCGGTGACCCAACTCGCGAGAAGCTTCAGTTCCATGGCGGTCAAACTGATCTGCTCGGTCGGTCTATAAGGTATGATTCGAGACAGATACAAATGGAGCGCCGCGACCGGCACCGGGTCTGTCGACGACACATCGCCCCTAATCGAGACATGCATTAATCCTACGAAAAGGACATCTCCGTTGACAAATCCAACAAGTCCTTTGTCGTTCGAACTACCCAAACCCAACAATACTCTGCTTTTAATTCACTCTGCTCGTACGCGTTCGCACCGATCCACTTTGCGGATCGATTGATCCGCCCACGCTATTGGGCGGGAACATTATTGGTCGGTCCGACCGTGCCTGTGATTCGCTTGGTGATCGCCGCTCCATCGCGTGAATGATCATCGGTGTCCACAACATCCCACGTCACCGCTGGCGCATTGTCGGGAACACGGCCATAGATTTGTTCTTCGTAGAACGCAAGGATCTCTTTGCGACGCATCGCCCAGTCATCCATTGACTTTACCGGGTGCCCGTCGATCATCGTCAACGGATTCGGAAGCTGGTACGGCGACAGCTTGCTTTCGTCATAGTTGGAAACGTGCCCGGACCGCTTGGCCAACCGCACCGGATTTCCCTGTGGCCGGCCGTCGCAGCCCAAATGCCATCGTCGCCCTTCGTCATGGGCAGCTGTTCGTCACGCCCCAGCCAATCACCGAGTACCAACACTTTTTCCGCCTTCGGTGCATTGACACGCAGGGTGACTCGATTGTCCTCGTGAACCTCCGGGGAGATTCCCGCGGCAAAAATGTGTCCGCAGATCAAGAACTGGCAAATCAACAACTTCAACGCAAATCGAACTGACCTAGGGCTTGAGTCGTCCACCACGAATTCCTGTTCAATTTGTTATGAATCTGATTTTGAACGATCCTTCACCAGCCCACTTCAGTTTAACGGCTGGATTGCCGGAAATGGTCGTTGTCCCTTACTCAACGTGGCCGATATCCGCAGACGCAAGCGACTTTGTCACGCACGAAGCAGCCATAGAGACTGTATTATACTGAGGCATCTTTCGCCTATTGGCTCACCACATGAAGAATACATTTATTGCCAACGTAGGCTCACGCGATCGGCTGGATGCGTCTTTTGGTTCTCTACGACTGCGGTGCTTTAGCATGAACGGTGACGAAATTGGGGATCCCGTTGTCGCGAATCCTCGGCGTGGAACGCCGCCTCGCCGAGCCGATTAAGTGCCGAATGACGCTAAGACCGAAGAGTTGGCCGCAAGTTTAGTGTTTAGATGACAACAAATTGACCCCATCCCGAATCAGACGATTTCCAAATTGGCAACTCTTGTTTTTAGATTATCCGTAACAGCGGTCGTCCTGCTGGCTGCCGCAAACATGGCGTCGGCCCAGCATCCGTCGAATGCCCAGCAACAGCTAAAACCCCATAGGCAGATGGAAAGGCTGAACCGCGGTGTCGTGGCGATTCAAACCGGTGACGAAGTCTTCGTCAGTTGGCGATTACTGGCGACCGAACCACAGACGTCTGGGTTTTACGTATACCGTAAAGACGGTGATGCTGATGAAAAGCAGCTTACGTCGCAGCCGTGCATCGCTGGAACAAACTTTGTCGACGCAAGTGGCGGTGTGACGGAGCAAACGGCGTACATCGTTCGCCCGGCAGACGATGGTTTCGGTGACAAACTATCTGGTTCAGCGACCGTTTGGCGGAATGGTTACTGGGAGTTTCCGATTCAGTTGGCTGACGGTTACCGCGCCGGAGACACGTCGATCGCGGACCTGGACGGTGACGGTGAATATGAAATCGTGCTGCATCAAGTCAACAATCCGAGAGACAACTCGCACGCCGGCATCACGGGCAGCCCCATTCTTGATGCCTATGAGTTTGATGGAACACACCTTTGGCGAATCGACTTGGGCCGAAACATTCGTGACGGCGAACACTACACCCAGTTCATGGTTTACGATCTGGATGGAGACGGTATTGCGGAGATCGCTTGCAAGACCGCAGACGGTACGATCGATGGACAAGGCCACGTTATCGGTGACGCGACGAAGGATTATCGAGACCACAACCAACGATCGCGTTCCTATGGCAGAGTTTTGCAAGGCCCCGAATTTTTGACGATCTTCAGCGGCCAAACCGGCGCCGCCTTGAAGACCGTTGACTACGTACCAGGACGCGAGCCGCTCGACGGATGGGGAGGGATCGGCGGCAACGGAGGCAACGATTCTTACGGCAATCGCTGTGACCGTTTCTTGGCATGCGTGGCGTATCTTGATGGCCGGCGACCAAGCCTTGTAATGTGCCGCGGTGTTTACGGCCGGATTGTCATCGCGGCATGGGATTGGCGTGATGGCGAACTGACACAACGGTGGGTCTTTGATTCCGGTATCAGTTACCCACCGTACACCAACGCATCCAAGTTTTCCGGCATGGGCGGCCATTCGCTGTCCGTTGCCGACGTGGACGCCGACGGTCGCGACGAAATCGTGTATCAGGCGATGGTTGTCGACGACGACGGCAAGGGACTGTATTCCACCGGCCTTCGTCACGGCGACGCCATGCACATCAGTGATATGTATCCGGATCGGCCAGGATTGGAGGTCTTTAGCGTTCAAGAAAATGAAGACGAGACCGTGCGTTTTCAGACGCCTGGCGCGGCGATGCGAGACGCGGCGACGGGCGAAATCCTGTGGAGCCACAGCCCCGGACGCGACATCCCCGGGGGATTAGCCGCAGACATCGACCCGCGCCACGCGGGATTTGAAGCCTGGGGAGGACCGGGCGGACTGCGGAACGCGTCGGGTGAATCGATCGGTCGCGCGCCGCGAAACACCAGCTATGCAATTTGGTGGGACGGCGACTTGCTTCGTGAATTGATCAGTCCCCGCGGACGTGTGACCAAATGGGATTGGGAATCAGAACAGGAGATGCCAATCTTTGTCGCCGAAGGTCGCGCTGCTCCGCGCGGGCCTAACTTGATGGGGGACATTATCGGCGATTGGCGTGAAGAGATCGTCATGGCTTCGCCCGACGGCCAGTCGCTGCGAATCTTCTCGACAACCATTCCCACAGAACATCGACTGTACACGTTGATGCAAGACCCACAATATCGACTGAGCCTGGTCTGGCAGAATGTGGTCTATAACAAGTCACCACACACCAGTTATTTCATTGGCCACGGCATGGCGACTCCCCCGGCTCCCAATATCAAGATCGTAGGAGAATAAACCAACCGTGAGCGCTAGGTTTCCATCCGAAAACGAATGGCGCTCAAAAAGTTGTCGCTGCCGCTACGAAGACCACACCTTAACGATGGAGAAGGCTTTTGGTCCGTCAATTTTTGATTTTAGGGTACGACGGACTTCCAGTCTGT
>JAGQPO010001150.1 GCA_020426665.1 Planctomycetales bacterium | reverse complement strand
GACGCATCCGGAGCTGCTGGACTGGTTGGCAAATCGATTCGTGGATGGCGGATGGTCGATCAAACAGATGATCCGGTTGATCGTCATGTCAGACGCTTGGCAGCGTTCTTCGGTGCCTGCGCAGGGCGTCGTGGAAGCGGATCCAGACAATCTATACTTGGCCAGATTCAACGTTCGGCGCTTGGAAGCAGAATCGATTCGCGACTCGTTATTGCAACTTTCAGGGCGAATGGAATCCACTCTGTACGGTCAACCAGTCTCGGCCGAATCACCGCGACGCAGCGTCTATGTTCGTGTGATCCGCAATTCGCTCGATCCGTTTCTCAGGGCATTCGATTTCCCGGAACCATTCAGCACAGTCGGGCGGCGCGACGTGACCAACGTGCCTGCACAGTCACTGGCAATGATGAACGATCCCCAAGTCTCCGGTTACGCAGACGATTGGGCAACGCGGACGTTGTCTGAAAGCCTGTCAAACACAGAACGAATCGAAAAGATGTTTGTAGAAGCGTTGGGCCGTCAGGCAACGACCGATGAGATCGAACGTACAGATCGTTTTCTGGAAGATAGTCTGGAGGTTGCGCGTCATAGGGTTCGTGTTCGTGAAGAATTGACTTCAAAGATCGGTGCCATCGAACAATCGATCTCGGTCGCCTTGGATTTGGCGCGACATGCCGCTAGTCAGGCAGCGGAGGGAACCGGGAAAACTCCAGGCCAGGAGCTACCGCAACCGATCGGGCGATGGGATTTTTCGAAAGGGCTGGAGGACGGAATCGGCACTGCACACATCCATTTGAACAAGGGTGCGCGGCGTGACGGTTTGGGGTTACGTGTCGAGGACGGCGGGTTCGCACTGTCTGATCCGATTGACACCGACCTGATAGAGAAAACATTGGAGGTCTGGGTCAGGCTAAATACGCTTGATCAGTCAGGCGGCGGAGCAATGACCGTTCAAACCCGCAATGGAGTTGTTTTTGATTCTATTGTTTTCGCCGAGCAGCGGCCTCGTGAATGGCTTGCCGGCAGCAACGGATTCACTCGTACGACACCTTTCGGCGGAACGAAGGAGGCAGAGGCCGACTCGCAACCGGTTCATTTGGTGATCACTTATCAATCGGACGGGACGATAACTGGCTATCGAAACGGAGTGGTCTATGGACGACCTTACCGTAGCAATGGTCCACAGCAGTATCGAGCGAACGAAACGATCGTCGGATTTGGAATTCGCCATCTGCCTGCTGGAGGCAATCGAATGCTGACCGGATCCATCTTGGCGGCCAGTCTTTACGATCGTGCGTTGTCGTCTGACGAAGTTTCCGCGGCGGCGAGAGGTGCCACATCATTCGTAACCGAACGGCAGTTGATCGAGACGATGACGGAAACGCAACGCCACAATTTTGAAGCTCAGCGCGCAGAATTGGGGGAATTGCGAAAACAATTGAATTCGATACCGGATTCCAAGCTTGGCGAGTACGAGCAGGCTTGGGCGGAACTGGCGCACGCGATCATTTCCTTCAAGGAGTTCATTTATGTCCGATAAGCAACAATCCAGCAGAAACCAATCGCGACGGTGGTTTTTGGAACGGTGCTCGACGGGTTTCGGCGCGGCAGCTCTGACGGCGTTGATGCATCAAGATTCCTGGGCGATCGATTCAGATCTCAAGTATTCCGCCCAACCGCCACGCCGCGCGGCGCTGAACCGATTTCATCACGAACCAAAGATTAAACATGTGATCTTTTGCTACATGTCCGGCGGCGTTTCACATGTTGATTCGTTTGATCCCAAACCCAAACTTGAGCAATTGCATGGCCAGCCGATGCCGGTGCAGATTGAACGGACACAGTTCAATAGCAACGGAAACGTGATGGCGAGCCCTTTCAAATTTCGCCACGCCGGACAGTCCGGATTGCCGATCAGCGAGATGTTTCCTGAAATTGCGACGGTGGCCGACGAGCTTGCGGTGATTCGTTCGATGACGACGCCCGTCAACGAACATGCCCAAGGTAACTTTGTCATGCATTCTGGGTTTCCGTTTATGGGACACCCCAGCGCCGGAGCATGGTGCTCGTACGGATTGGGAACCGAGAACGAAAACTTGCCTGGCTTTGTCGTGCTGCAAAGTGGATCGGCGGTTGTCCCGCACGGCGGCCTCAGCTTGTACAGCAGCGGTTATCTGCCCGCGCAACATCAGGGTTCGATTTTAAAGGCAGACCAATCCGAAGCGATCCGTAACGTTCGGACGCTGGGTTCACGAGATAACCAGCAACGGCGGATGGCACTGGCGGACTCTTTTGACCAAGACTTCTTGGTGGGGACTGGTCGCGATGCGCAGGTCGAAGCTGCGATTCAAAACTACGAAACCGCATTTCGCATGCAGACGTCGGTTCCTGATTTGTGCGACATCTCCGAC
>JAGQPO010001149.1 GCA_020426665.1 Planctomycetales bacterium | reverse complement strand
AACGAGTGGTCCGCCAACGTTTGATTTTAGGGGAGTGGAAAATCGTCAAGAGTTTCGATTCGTCCGGTGATTCACGAAAGTCTTGACGGCTTCCGCTACGTTCCCAACCCTGAAATTTGATTTTGACAAAGCACTGGAATCGCTGATCAGACGTCGGTTTTATTTTTTTTCTGATTCCGACACCGTGGTGACGTACCCCGAAGAGTTGAAAGGTTTCGATTGATGAAGGCAGCAACCATTCTGTTGATTTCTGCTGCGATTTTGGGGCTGGGCGGGCTGGCCGTGTTGGTCGTCCTTGGATTCCGGCATGATTCGCCCACAGATCGCCAGTTGCTGGATCAGGGAATGGTTGCCTTGCAGGAGGGTGATCGGCAGAAACTCGTCAATCTTCTGCATGAATTTGACGCCCGCCCAGCCGGTGATGAACGGGAGTTGGTTGAATCCGGCGTGTTGCTGATTGACGGTGATTTGGAAAAGGCGTTGGCAAAGTTGCAGGCCTTGGAAGTTGACGATTCGCTGATCAATCACCGGAAACTATTGACCGCGGTTGCGTTGTTGCGTCTCGGGCGTCGGGACGAAGCAAGTGATCGAATTGAACAGGTGTTGGTGGAGGAACCGTCCAATGCGTTCGCGTTGTTGGGGCAGAGGATGTTAAAGGATGCGACCGCGGGAATGTCGCCGGACGAGCGTTTCGTCGCCCAATTCAAGCCGAGCGTCGAGCGGTTCTGTGGTGATTGCCATGCATCGCCGTTGCCGGAGAGTTTTCCAAAGGACCGTTGGGTTCAGGAGGTTGCGCAAGGTTTCGGGTTTTATGGTCTGTTCGACAGGCATGATCTGGCTCCACCGGACCAGAGTTTGGTCCAGAAGTATTATGAATTGCAGGCACCATTGGCGTTGCCGACGATCGCCGGTTCGGCGGATCAATTGACGACCGACGAGACGTTGTTTAAGCGTCACGATGGATTGATATCCGGTCTAACCAATCCGGGCGTTGCCCACGTTCAATGGGTCGATTTGGGCGAGCCCAACAATGTCACGCCGAACAACGTCAAGTCGGGCAATGTATTATTGGTTTCTGAAATGCGTTCGGGACAAGTATTGGCATTTGATTTGTCACGCGGTGACGACGCTCCGAAAGTGTTGGCTCAACTCGACCATCCTTGTCACACGACAGTTTGTGATATTGACGGGGATGGTGACACCGACATTTTGGTCGCAGATTTGGGGAGTTTTTATCCCGAAGATCACCGGAAAGGACGCGTGGTGTGTTTGGAATCAGACGGTCAAGGTGGATACGATCCGATTCCGTTGTTGGATAAAGTGGGACGTGTCAGCGACGTCCAGCCCGGTGACTTTGATGGCGACGGCGACCTGGATTTGGTGGTTGCCGAATTTGGATGGCGGACCAGCGGTCGCGTGTTGTATCTGGAAAACCATCAGTCTGGATCATCCGAGTTGGATTTTCGAATGCGAGTGATCGATCCGCGTCATGGGACGATTCATGTGCCGGTGATTGATCTGAATCAGGACGGCTTTAGCGACTTCATCGCGTTGATTTCCCAGGAGCACGAGACGATCGTCGCATTCCTAGGCGATGGAAAGGGGAATTTTGAATCCAAAACTTTGTACAGCGCGAACGATCCGTCGTATGGTTCCAGCGGGATTCAGTTGGTGGATCTGGATCAGGACGGTGATCAAGACATCTTGTATACCAACGGTGACACGTTCGACAGTGATCTTTTGAAGCCCTATCACGGCGTCCAGTGGCTTGAAAATCAAGGTGCATTGCAGTTTCAATCCCACCGATTGCTTGACTGCTACGGCGCGTATCGGGCCGACGCCCAAGACGTCGATCATGATGGGGATTTGGATGTGATGATCGTCATGGCGTTGCCGGTGCGTGTGGTGGACCCGGAAAGGCTTCGTCGCACCGAGTCGATCGTTTGTTTGGTCAATGACGGGGACCAGCATTTCTCCAAACGAGTCATTGAACGTGGCAATTGTTACCATACGACGTGCGATTTCGCCGATTTCGATGGTGACGGGGATCGCGACATGGTTGTCGGTCGCTTGAATGTTTACGAGGGCGAACAAAAAATGCCGATGATCGATGTGTGGGTCCATCAGGGCACTTCTGCCGTCGCCGGCGATTGACTTGACGGCTTCACCGCCGTTGACGAGAATTGGGCTGGTTACTGTTCATTCGTTCTTTAGACGCATTGTCTTTGCAACAGTGTCGTCGTATCGGAGTGTATTCAATGTCTGTGTTCCGTGCCCGTTTGTTTGTAATGACCGGAATGTTCGTCGGTGCTTGTGCTTTGTCCGGATGCGGAGGAACGGCGACGGAGCCGGTCGAGATTGAAGCCGCGGCCACGCCGGCAGTTGATGCTGCTGCGGCCCAAAAGGCGAAAGAGGACGCCATGGAGAACTACGACCCGCGAACGGGAAGTCCCGCCGGAAGCGGACCCGCGACCGGCAGCCCGCCGACCATCTAGGGATTTGGCAAATCTGTCGTTGGTCGCTCCGCGATCAAATCGTTTTGATCGCG
>JAGQPO010001148.1 GCA_020426665.1 Planctomycetales bacterium | reverse complement strand
AGTCACCACACGCTTCGCGAATTATCCACTGCCGGCCAAATAAGGCAAGGCTCTTCTTTTCTACCACGATGCGAAATGGCATCAGACCGGGGCTGGCTGCCAGAGTTCTATTAATTAGCGTTAAAAAGTTAGCGCTTTGTGCTTGCATTCCATTTCTGCAGCGTTAATATTTTAACGCTACGGGTCGCGGTACGGCTGTCGCCGTGACGTAAAGCTCCGCCCAGACTGACGCTTTAAGGTACGACGGACTTCCAGAAGGTACGACGGACTTCCAGTCCGTCGACAAACGTCAGTCTCAACGGACTGAAAGTCCGTTAGACAGGACTCACTCAAGCCTCAGAACGTAAGTCTGGACGGAGCACCAGGGTGTCGAAATCACGTTGCCAGGATCGCGGGAGCTGCTAATGTCAAAAATTCCTGAACTCAGTCGTCGCGAACGGCAGATTATGGATGCCGTTTTTGTGCTCGGCGAAGCGACAGTCAAACAGGTTGTCGAATCGATTGCTGACGCTCCGACGGCGATGGCTGTTCGTCGAATGATGCACATTCTTGAGGAAAAAGGCCATCTGAAGCGGCGTGAGGACGGTCGCGAGGTGATCTATAGCCCTCGCGAAGCAAAGGTCAAAGCTGGACGCAGTGCGTTTCAGAATGTGCTGGAAACCTTTTTCGGCGGATCACTTGAGGAAGCTCTCGCCGCCCATCTGCACTCTCGCAAAGACGTCGTCAGCGACAATGAGCGCGAACGGCTGATCGAATTGATTAACCAGGCTAAACGGGAGGGTCGTTAAGATGAATCGAACGCTAATTCTGTTTGCCGGCTTTGGTGGCACCACCAGTTTGATCCTGTTTGATTCAGCGATCAAAGGCGCCATTTTATTACTTTTTGCCGGCGGAGTTGTCTTCTTGTTGCGACGTGATTCCGCAGCGACTCGGCATCTGGTTTGGCTTGTTGCGATCATTGCGATGCTTGCCGTGCCGGCACTCTCGGCGCTGCTGCCGCAATTGAGGATCTTACCCAGGTGGGCGACGGTTGCGGACGCAACTGGACGGACGCCGATCCATGATCTACGGGTCGAATCTCCTAGCCACTCGACAAAGGCCCCCCTTTCCGACCTGCCGCCATTGGATCCGGTGGTTGTCAATGCGACTGGCGACCAACTTCAGCCGCTTGATCCGATTCAAGAAAGTCCGCTGCCGCCGGATGACGACGTTGAAATATTCGTTCCCGCGGTGCAGGTCAGTCCGGCTGCCGAAGGACAACGACTGAATTGGAATTGGAACATCGCGATCGTTGTTATCTGGCAAGTCGGCGTCATCGCGTTGATCTTGCGGCTGATTGCTGCAAGGCTGATGCTTTGGCGAACGGAACTTTCCTGTGTCGTTGTCAATGTCGATCCCGATCGTATTGAACAGTCCAACCGCTCTCTGGCATCGGCGCCGGCTGCCGACGCGATCGCCGCCAATTTCGTTTCCGCATGCACCACTCTAAATATTCGGCAATCGGTCAGGTTGCTTGTGCATCCGAACAAAACGATTCCGATCGTCTGGGGTGTCTTTCGGCCCAGATTGATGCTACCTCTGTCGGCGAAACAATGGTCCGAAGACAAATTGCGGTCGGTCCTGTTGCATGAACTGGCCCATATCAAGCGACGCGATACTGTCGGCCAGCTATTAGGGCAATCCGCTTGCGTCCTTCACTGGTTCAACCCTCTCGTCTGGTTCGCAAATTGGCGACTCCATATTGAACGTGAACGCGCCTGCGACGACCTGGTGTTGGCCAGCGGTGTGCGAGCGTCCTCGTATGCCGGGCACCTGTTGGATGTTGCGACAAATCAAACCACATCACCGTGGACCCAAGCCTGTGGATTGGCGATGGCGCGAAATTCGTCTCTGCATGGAAGGCTTTCCGCGGTTCTGAGCGAAAAACAGAACCGACGGAGTGTGACGACCGCGATTTTGATCGCATCGTTGGTTCTAAGTCTATGCATCTCGATACCGCTGGCGATGTTACAAGCCGCTGAAGACCAGATTCCAATTAGCGGAAACGTCACCGAATCGGCTCCCGTCCAGAAAGTGCCGCTAAAGCCGTGGGCTTACCAAGGTGTCGATTCGGCATTGCTTCGCCGCTGGCAACAACTGGAAGGCCCCGCCAATACGATTCCGGAATCTCGCCTCGCGACATTGCGGTCTGCGATTGGTCGATTCATTGATTCGATCGACAATTCGCCGTTCACCGTGAAGCCGGAACAATTAGCCGAGCTGAAATCGCTGCAGGTTCTCGACAAGGAAAAACAACTGCATTCCCCACAGGAAGCAGCGAAGTATATCAACGCCGTGTTTGCGATTCACGGTGAACCTGTCCAGATGGCATTCAACGAAGCTCCCTGGCCCGGCACTCCGCTCAAAGACGAAGACGCCCAGCGTCTTGCGTTCGGGCCTGCTGCGGCAAACGGGCTGCGTGTTGCACTTCGTTGCGAGAAAGATCAGTTCATCTTCGGTGACACCGCACGGTTGGACCTGACGTATTGGAACTCCGGAACCGAGACGTTGCTTGTCGGCATCGGCCGAGACGCGCCGGGGCTATACCCGAAACTGATCTTTCATGCCGTCGGTAAAGACGGGCGAACGCTCGAAACGACGGCTAGTGACGAGACTGAGATGCTCTCGTCGATAAAATTCACGAAGTTGTGGCAACTGCGGCCCGGTGAGTCGGTGGATGTATTTGGGTATCGGCTGCGTGTTGGTAGCGCAGAGCCTCGCGAAAACGAAGGATGGCCGCAATGGTACACGGTTGTCTCAATACCAGACGCAGTCGATGGCGAAACGATTCGTTTGTCCGCATCCATGCCATATCCCTACGCACCGGGCGAGGCGGCGCAATCGGTTCCATTTCAAACCGGAATCGTCACCGTGAAAGCGACGGCGCCGGAAAGCGTTCTTGTCTGGTCGCCCGCTCGTTCCGGATCGTGGCCGATGCCGGGCGGTGCGAATTTGAAACTGACGCAAGAGGTTTTCCACGGCGCGGACGTGATCACCAACATCGTGCTGACCTGGCCCGTGGATCAATCGGGAACGACATACGGCCACACCATTAATGTCGCCGGAGATGCCTTTGGCAATCGCGAACCATGGGACGTGGCTTGGGAACGCAATTCGAACGTTATTTGGATGATGAATGGCGAGTCAAGCTTCTTGGGTTCCAACAGCCATCCGCAGGCCAACCGGGTGCGCCGAATTGACCTTTCCGACAAAATGAAGATCACGACCACAACTTGGTATCACCAACCAAGGTCCATGCCAGAAGCGATTCGGGCGAAGTTCGAAAAGTCCTTCGATCCCTTACCCTCCCAGCCGCGACGGGCAAGCGAAGCCGACGGTGTCCAACGGGTCGACGAGGCGCATGACGTGCGCCCGATTGCAGAACTTCTCAATGGAGTTTGGCAAAACAAGGGCGGCGACATCGATGCCAAAGTTACCATTCCGAATGCCGAAACCGGCGAAATCGAATGGACCATCGGATTCAAACACGAAACCGGGGTTTCGGTCGTCACTGCAACATTGTCGCGAATCATTGCTCCCGCAGACAACGCAATCAGCTTGTACGTTAAATCCGGCCTCGGCGTTCCTTTCTCTGGTGATGAAGTCTTAGGAAGACTACGACGCGGCCCGGACAACACACTTCTGTTGGAC